>JBGOZX010000007.1:0-61507 GCA_041480425.1 Bacteroidia bacterium | reverse complement strand
TATTACCCTTTTCAAGGGGTCTATGCGATTAAACGTTGGGAGATATGGCAGCTTAGCAACCTCCCAAGAGACCATAGAAACTGTAAAAACGGATAATAACTTATCATTGTTAATAACTCAATAATGAGCTATATTATATTAAATTTTTTGATGAAATTATTTGAAGTTGATTGTTTTTCATGTGAAATTGTAATATTATTGTCGTTTGGTGCCATGCATCATTAAGGACAGTAAAAGGAATTGAAGAGTTCCAAGTGATTTATTATTTACCTAAACTAAAAGTTATGAAAAAACTTCTATTGTTATTCTTTATACTCTATGGTTTTTTCCTCCCAGCAAACGGGCAGCAAAAAACAATAACAGGTACGATTACGGCCGCTGAGGATGGTCAGCCTGTTATTGGTGCCACGGTGACTGTGAAGGGAACTTCAGTGGGATCGGTTACTGATATTAATGGTAAGTATCAGATATCGACCGAACCTGGTTCGATTCTCCAAATCAGGTTTGTTGGAATGAAATCCAAAGAGATTGTTGTTGCTACTACAAATGTGATAGATGTTGCACTGGAATACGAGGTACTGGGAATTGATGAGGTGGTTGTTGTAGGATATGGATCGGCAATTAAAAGAACTGTTTCCGGGGCAATTACAAAAGTTGATACCAAAGGCCTTTCAGAGATGCCTACTTCAAGTTTTGAATCTGCTATACAGGGAAAAACAGCAGGGGTATTTATTGAGCAGGCAAGTGGTAAATTAGGTGAAGCAGTTAAGATGAGGATCAGGGGCTCTTCCTCGGTATCAGCAGATAACCAGCCTTTATATGTTGTCGATGGTGTTCCTATAACATCTGAAAGCTTAAGTAACGGTTCCAACCAGCCGACAAGTCCGCTGGCTGACCTTGCAATGTCGGATGTTGAATCGATACAGATACTTAAAGATGCATCAGCTGCCGCAATATATGGTTCCAGGGCATCAAACGGTGTTGTTATTATAACAACCAAAAAGGGGGTAAAAGGTGCTACCAAATTTAATGTTGACTATACAACCGGGATCAGTCACCCCAGCCGTCTTATGAAATGGCTTAATGCCGACCAATACCTTGAACTATTCAACGAATCAATGGATAATGTCTCTGACGCTGATGGCCTTGTATGGGGATGGTTGCCCAAAAATGAATTTTGGGATGTTTTTGTCCCGGGGTGGAACGATGGTTATAACGCTGACTGGCAGAAAGAAGCATTCCAGAAAGGAGGGATTAACAGAATTAATGTTTCAGCCAGCGGAGGTGACAATAATACTACCTATTATACAGGTTTAAGTTATGATAATACCAGGGGTATTCTCCGTGGTAACAATATGACAAAGCTCAGCGGCCGTTTGAACCTTGATCAGAAAGCGACAGATAAACTGACTTTTGGTCTTCAGATGAACATTATCAGAACTGAAATGGAAAGGGTTGAAAATGATAATGCTTTCGCCACCCCGCTTCAGCTTGTTGCACAGTCACCTCTTACCCCGGTATATGATCCTGCCACAGGTGAATTGAATACCAATACAATTTATTATAACGGACTCATCTCGCTGAGAGATGCTTTTAATAATCAAACAGTTTTCAGATCTCTTGCCAACGCATATTTGTCTTATAAAATACTTAAAGATCTCTCTTTCAGGTCTGAATTTGGTACCGATATTCTTGACCTTCGTGAAAAGAATTTCTGGGGCCGTCTTACAATTGGCGCCGGTCCTGCGGGTGAAGCACAGAACCGCTCCGTCCGGGTTGTGAATTACAACTGGGAAAACTACTTAACCTATGCAAAAACATTTGATATTCACGACTTTAATGTCATTGCAGGAATGTCATATCAGGAGTCCAAAACAACAGGTTCTGATGTCCAGGGTAAAGGATTCCCTACAGACGACTTTCATAATATTGCCAATGCAGCAGAAGCAACAGTTTTCTCAAGCTTTGATGAAGGATATAGCTTTCTATCATATTTTGCCAGGGCAAATTATAAACTAAGCCAGAAATACCTGTTCACACTGAGTGGCAGAGTTGACGGTTCTTCACGTTTCGGTATTGATAACAGGTACGGATTCTTCCCGGCAGCCTCGGCAGGCTGGATTATTTCAGAAGAAGACTTTATGGCGGGATTAAAAAATGTTCTTAGTTACCTTAAATTGCGTGCAAGTTATGGAATTACAGGAAACTCAGGTATTCCTGACTATGCACATCTTGCTCTTTACACCGGGGTAAATTACGCTGGAAGAAATGCTTTGCAACCAATTCAGTTGCAAAACCGTGACCTGGGATGGGAAAATACAGGCCAGACAGATTTAGGCCTTGATTTTGGATTATACAATAACAGGTTAACCGGTGAACTCGACCTGTATTATAAGAAAACCACCAACCTTCTGCTTTTCAGAACACTTCCTGCTACATCCGGATTTACAGGGGTTTGGAGCAACATTGGAGAACTTAAAAACAGAGGTCTTGAGTTAGCACTTCACTCAAACAATTTTGTCGGGTCATTCAAATGGACAACAGATTTTAATATTGCTTTCAACAAAAATAAGATTATTAATATTAACGGTCCTGAGATCACGCCAAATAGTCTCAATTATGTTATAGAAGGTCAGCCTATCGGAGTTTTTAAAATGAGAAAGTATGCCGGAGTAGATCCAGCTAATGGCGATGCTCTTTATTATATCAATGGCGAAAGTAATGCCACAACTAAGGATTATAACCTTGCAGGGGATTTGATTGTTGGATCACCGAACCCAAACTTTACAGGAGGTTTGAACAACTATTTGGAATTTAAAGGGATTGATTTAAATGTCCTCATGAGTTTTGTTTATGGGAACAAAGTTTATAACGGTGGAGGAAAATATCAGTCTGCAAATGCCGATTGGTTTGACAATCAAACTACCGATCAGATGAACAGATGGCAGAAAGCCGGTGATGTTACCGATGTTCCTCAGGCAAGGCTTGGAGATGGTAACGGAACAAAAGAATCAAGCAGGTATCTTTCCGATGCATCATATTTAAGGATCAGAAATATTAATCTTGGCTATAATATTCCAACCCGCCTGATCAACAAGATTAAATTAACAAATATGCGGGTATATGTTGGAGTACAGAACCTTTACACCTTTACAAAATACAAGGGTTGGGACCCGGAGGTTAACTATACCGGTACCGGCAGGTCTACCCAGAATACCAATATCATACAGGGGTACGATTTCTATACTGCACCACAGGCCAGAACATATATCGTTGGTATCAATCTTTCATTTTAACTGTTAACTATTACAATCATGAAAAAAATAATATTTCAGAGTAAAAAATGGTTGCTGATTCTTTCTGTTTTTCTGGCACTTTTTGGGTGCAATGAGAAACTTGATCTGAAACCGCAGCAATCTATTAATGCAGGTACAGCACTTAATTCTGCAGAAAACATTAAGACAACACTCGTTGGAGCTTATCTTGAAGCCAGGAGTGATAATCTTTTTGGTTCCCAGTTTAACGAGTTTAGCGAACTCTATGCCGCAACCAGCGATCTCTCTTTTATTGGTACATATTCTCAGCCCAGAGAAATTATCAGGAAACAGATAACCGTTACTAATAGTTATGTTGAGAGTACATGGATTGACGCTTACAGCCTGATAAATATATGCAACAACCTTCTTGATGAAAAAACCCTTGCAATTCTCGTGGCAGGAGAAGAACGTGATATGGTAGAGGGTGAAGCAAGGTTCCTTCGGGGATGGGCCATGTTCGAAATGACCAGGCTTTTTGGACTGCCTTATCAGCCCGGTGTCGATAATACACAATTAGGAGTTCCGATAGTTCTTACTCCTACGAAAGATGTTGCAGGTGCCGTAAAGGTAGCCAGAAGCACAGTTAAAGAATGCTATGCCCAGGCTATCGCCGACCTGACAGCTGCCCGTGATCTTCTGCCCGAAGATAACGGAGTATTTGCCGCAACATATGCAGCAAGTGCTGTTCTTGCAAGATTATATTTGCAGCAAAGCGACTATGTTAATGCAGCAACAGAAGCAAATAAAGTAATTGAAAATGGTGGTTTTAGTCTTACTGCAAGTCCGTTAGAACCCTTTAACATCAAAGGAACCTCCCCTGAGGTTATATTTGCTTTTCAGAATAATGTGGCTTCTAATTCTCCTTTTCTTACAGTAATGTATGCTTCTCTGAATGGAATGGGTCGTGGCGACTACGATATTCAGCCGGGTTTCCTGACAAAATTTGATCCGGCCGACCTGAGGGGAATGCTACAGACTAATACCGTGGCATCAAATACAATAGCCGACATTAATAAGATGTATTATATAGGCGTTGGAACTATCCTGAACAACGGAGGGATAAACACCTCAAAATGGGGCGATTATTATGCAAATATCCCACTTATAAGATTGGCTGAGATGTACCTTATCAGAGCTGAAGCCAATTTTGAAAAGGGAGGATCACCCATCGGACCAAGAACACCGACGCAGGACATCAACCTGGTAAGAACTAGATCTCTTGCTCCGGCATATACAGGTCCTGTTACCCAGGCACAGATCAGGGATGAACGCTATTTAGAACTTTGCTGGGAGGGTCACAGACTACACGACCTGAAGAGATGGCATTCAAATATTGGTACTTATGCCTACAATGCAGGAAATCTGATTCTTCCCATACCGTTCAGGGAAATGGAAGTAAATGATCTCCTTGTTCAGAATCCATGGTATTTATCTGGTAAATAGAATCACATTTGTTTATTTTTCAATTGTAGAGACGTTGCATGCAATGTCTCTACTTTTTTTTGCAACGTCTCTACTTTTTATGTATGGTTGTTTCGTGAATAAAATTAATTATCTTTGCAGCCACAATTTTAAAAAGCAGGATAAAAAAAAGCGTAAAAATTAAATGGCAGTTAAAATCAGATTAGCTAGAAAAGGCCGGAAGAAAAAGGCCTACTACCACATTGTGGTAGCTGATAGCAGGTCGCCACGGGATGGCAGATATATTGAAAAGATCGGTTCATATAATCCGATCACTAATCCGGCTACAATCGAACTCAATTTCGATAAAGCGCTGGGTTGGCTGCAAAATGGCGCACTACCTACGGAAACATGTAGAGCTATCCTTTCGTACCGAGGTGTTCTTATTAAAAAACACCTTCTTGAAGGTGTAAAAAAAGGTGCATTTGATGAGGCTGAAGCCACAAAACGATTTGACGTGTGGATGAAGCAGAATGAGGCAAAAATTGATGCAAAAAAATCAGGTCTTGAAAAATCTCAGGACGATGAACTTGGAAAACGTCTTGCGGCTGAGAAAAAAATAAATGATGCAAGAGTAGCAAAACTGGCGAAGAAACAGGCTGATCTTGAAGCGAAAGCTGAGGCCGCAAACAAGCCCGAAGCCCCTGCTGAAGAACCGGCTCCTGCTGAAGGAGTAACTGAAGCCCCGACTGATGGAGAAACTTCATCTGGACCAGTTACTGAAGATAAGCCCCAGGAGTAGGTGATCAGTCATAAGGATCGACGATCCAATGGCTTACAGGAATCAAATATTACTCGGACGAATAACAAAAATCCGCGGCTACGAGGGGGTCGTTACAGTCAGGCTGGAAAAAACTTTTTCTGAAAATATACCCGAAATGGAATCTGTCTTCATCGAAACAGAAGGAAGACCGGTTCCTTTTTTTATATCCGAATCGGAATATACAGGTGGAGATATAATTAAACTGAAATTTGAAGGTTATGAATCTTTTGAAAAGATCAGTGAGTTCTCCGGCTGCAGGGTCTTTCTGACATCAATCCGGGAGGATATTATCTTGTCAGCAGACATTGAAAGCATAAAAGGATACAAAGTAGTTTTACGGGATAAAAAACATCTTGGTATAATTACAGATATAATTCAAAATCCGGGTCAGTGGCTGATTATTATCCTGTCTCCTGATAATAAAGAAATTCTTGTTCCTCTCCATGAGGATTTTATTGTAAGTTTTGATAACAAGAAGAAAATTATTGTGATGGATATCCCTGAAGGACTGACAGAAATTAATTAAATGTTTAATTTACTTATGCCACGAATTACAACCGGGCGGAAAGCACGAATTGCAACCGAGCAGAGCACTAAGGACGGATTACAACCGAGCAGAGCACTAAGGACGGATTACAACCGAGCGGAAAGCACGGATTGCAAATCCGCGCTAGCGGTCAAAAGAGATATTTTTCCGCGAGCTCGGCGAAGCCAACCGACCGAAGGGAGCTCAGCGAAGCTAAATCCGCGCAAGCAAATCAACCAAGTTTTAGCCCCCTTTAGGGGGTTGGGGGTGGTCCCATATGCAGCATTTTGTAAAACACCCTGTCTTTAGCTAAATATGATCATTAATTTAATACCATAACAATATGAAAAGGGTAATGTTTTCAGCAGCATTTCTAATTACGGTAATTCTGACATCGGGATTTTCATATGGTCAGTCAGTAGTAAAAGAGACAAGGAATGTCAGGGATTTCACAAAGGTCAGCTTCGGCGTCTCTGGTAACCTGTTTATTAAGTTTGGCCCTGAATATCAAGTAGTTATTGAAGGTGATAAAAGAGTTTTAAATGAAATTGTTACAGAAGTATCCGGAGGCCGGCTTATTATTAAACAGGAGAACTGGCGGTTTTCATTTAATGATGAGAGAGTAACAGTTAACATTACAATGCCCGGAATAGAGGGTCTGGGTGTTTCCGGTTCAGGAAAGGCTGAAATAGTGGATGTTGTCAAGTCTGATAACCTTAATCTGAGTGTCAGTGGTAGCGGAAAACTATTAACTTCAGATCTGGAAGCGGATAAACTTAATTGCGGGATCTCCGGCTCAGGTGATATAGTACTTGGGGGAAACGGGAATGTAGATAGTGCTGATATTTCAATAAGCGGATCAGGAGGCTTTTCAGGTGAAAACACAGAGATCGACCTTCTCGAGGTAAGTGTTTCAGGAAGCGGCAACTGTCATTGTAATGTTACCGGATCACTGAATGCCAGCATCTCGGGAAGCGGAAACGTAACTTATCTTGGTAATCCACGGATTAACGCCAGAGTCTCAGGATCAGGTCATGTAAGATCTAAATAGGCAGATCATTTCCTGATAATCTTAATTACCCCGTCATTTTCAATCCTTATGATTGGTGAAGGGGGATATTTTTGCTGGTCTTCCTGACGATGTTTTGCAACATAACCTGCTGAATTAATAATAGTCTCTTCAATTTCTGAAAAATTTGAAGGTGAAGGTGTTCCGCTTATATTGGCTGATGTTGAAACAATCGGTTTTCTGAAACGGGTTATCAATTCGTTACAGAAATCATCCCTGCAGATTCTGATACCTACCGACCCATCATCACTGCAAACACCGGGGGCAAGGTTTTTGCCTTCAGGATAAATGATTGTCAGTGGTTTATCCGCAACCTCAATAATATTAAATACAATTTCAGGAGTATTCTTAACATACTGCTGGAGCATCATCTCTCCGTTAACAAGAATAATCAGACTTTTACTCTCTTTTCTTTTTTTGATCCGGAAGACCTTTTCAACAGCTTCCTCATTGGTGGCATCACATCCCAATCCCCATACAGTATCGGTCGGATATAAAATAACTCCTCCCTCTCTCAGCGTTTTTAATGCTTTTATCAGATCTTCCTTAAAGTCCATAAATTCTTAATCCAGAATTCAACTTTTCAACTCCTTCAACTTCAGAATTTTAATTTTAGTACTTTCATCCTTTCTTTTATTTCATTAATTACTTTTATTTCTTTTTGAAGTGAATCTGCTTCAAACGTCACCGAGAATCGTATAAATTTCCCGGCATCGTCCCAGGGAACTGTAGATATTAATGTTTCATGTATAAGAAACTCGGAAAATTCAGATGCTGAATTAAATATTATACCACTTTCAGTACCGATAGGAGCTTTTACATAACAGTAAAATGATCCTTTTGGTTTCTTAGCATCAAATCCTAATTCATTTAAAGCATCCACCAGCAGATTGAATCTTCTTGAGTATTTTATAATCGTTTTATCCGTTATTTCTGTATGCCCTAATGCCTGAATAGCTGCCTTTTGAATCGCTCTGAACTGCCCTGAATCCGTATTATCTTTTACAGTTGCATAAGCTTTTATCGCTTTGCTGTTCCCACAAATAAAACCGATCCTCCATCCGGTCATATTAAAAGCCTTTGATAATGAATGGACTTCTAATCCAACATCCATTGCTCCTTCAATCGAAAGAAAACTAAGTGGTTTGTATCCATCGTATGTTAATGCACTGTAAGCTGAATCATGAATAACGATAATATTGTTTTTCTTTGCAAAATCAACTACTTGCTTAAAGAAATCAATACTCGCCACAGCACCGGTTGGATTATTTGGATAATTCAGATATAGTAGCTTTGCCCTTTTTAAAATTGGTTGAGGAATTAAGCTTAAGTCTGGCAAAAATGAGTTCGATTCCAACAATGGCAGGTTGAA
Organism: Bacteroidia bacterium; assembly: GCA_041480425.1. Lineage (GTDB taxonomy): Bacteria > Bacteroidota > Bacteroidia > Bacteroidales > VadinHA17 > LD21. Next base: position 52,999 of record JBGOZX010000007.1, on the reverse strand, counting down.
TACTTCACCACCAAGATATTTTGTATAAGTTGCTGTAACCGGGTAACCAGGAACTGTCGTAAGTAAAATATCACCAGGATTAATAAAACAAACTGGAAGCAATGCAAGTATTGGTTTTGATCCTATACCATGAATAATATGTTCTGACGGTATTAAACCTGAAAGCCCATATACATTTTCAAGATAACGGGCTGCGGCTTCTTGAAATTCAGGAATTCCGTTATCTGCATACCATCTGTTTTCAGGTTTTCCGGCTTCTACTGATAAAGCTTTTACTACCAGATTATCAGCGGGCCAATCAGGCTCTCCGACACCCATGTCGATTAAGCCTAATTCAGGATTTGCTTTTTTTGCTGCTGCTTTTGCTCTTTTAATAATTTCAAATTTGTAAATCACTGTTGATTTTCCAAAGTTGACACCACCTAGTCTTTCTGATATTTTGTCGTCAAAAAAATTAGCCATGATTATTTTCTTTGTTATATTTTATTAAAACTGATACTTATTTTATATTCCGGGTAAAGGTAATAAATGTATCGGGGAGTCAGGACAAAATTATTAGGCGTATTTTACCAATAAAATTCATAGCTGCCGGGATAGCTGAAAGCGGTGCATATAATAGGACACTTACTCCTTTTGGATTCCGGAATGAGAGAAGGAGTGACTGGGAAGTTCTCAACTGGATGAATAAATATGTGAAGGATAGAAAAAATGATGGAAATTGATTTGATTTCTTTCTTTCATTCTTGCAAAAAGTAGCTTAAATTTGAAGTAAAATCAACTTTCAGTTCTTTGTCAGAATTATTTTCCGGGAAGATCATTGTTCATTTAAAAATACAAAGCTATGAGCAAATACACCTATTTAACCTGCACCCCTGAGGCACTTGTTGCTTCGATGCTTCCGCCTGAAGGATTTGGAATGTATCTTTCAACAGGAACTAAGAAACGAAACAAAGGTCAGACTATTTATTTTGAGGTTGACCTTGATAAGATAGAGAACCTCATTGATATGGATAGCCTGAACAAACGGTGTGTTGCCAAGGAGGATGGTAGCCCGAAGAGTTCTGTCTATCTTTCTGTTTACAGAGTGCTGGAAACGATCCCAACTTCAGCACTGAAAAGTCTGTACCTGACTACCGATCATGGCTGTGTACTTGAATTGAAAAGAACATCCTATGATAAAAGTAAAGAACAGGAAAACGCTCTTCATCTGTATCAGGAATTATGTCCTGTTACTCCGCTTGTTGCCAGCGGATTAGCTCCATCGGTATTTCTTAAAAGACTTACCGATGGATCAACTCCTATTGTTCTGCCTAAGCTATTCTTTGTTGAGTTGAAGCTTGGTGAACTGGCCACAAATCCGCTTTATGGTTCTGCAGAGCATCTGCCCTATTCCAATATGGGACATCTCAGGGATTGTCTTGAGATTCTGAAGGGCGAATATGAAAAACACATGAAGACTGTTCAAAGAATTTTTTCGGGCCTTCTCCTTTACAGGACAATAGAAACAGGATTTTATGTCGGGGCAAAAGATGAAATAGTTTATTATCCTTATCCGGGAATGAAACTGTTGGAAGACATTAATTATGAGTTTTTCCGCGAGATTTAAACATAAGTAAAATTGTTAAAGGGGCCCTTTTGGATTTTTTATCTCCCCGGGCAGATCGTTATTGGATGAATTTCTTTGCATGGATTCACTCTAATAATACAAACTAAATCAAGAATATCTTTTTTTTCATTTGCATTAATGAAAAACTAATTTAGTTTTGTACCGGCAAAATTTTTTGTATTTCAAAACCATTAATTTTTAATTTAAAAACAGATATCATGATTAGCAGTATTTTTTGGATTGTACCGATTTCAGCGCTCTTCGCTCTGTTATTTGCCTGGATCTTTTACAAGAGTATGAAAGTTCAGGAAGAAGGAACAGACAAAATGAAAGAGATTGCCGGGTATGTCAGGGAAGGAGCTATGGCTTACCTGAGACGTCAGTATACTGTTGTAGGCAAGATATTTATGATCCTTGTCGTTCTTTTGTCGATACTGGCCTATATGGGTGTTCAGAACCCTTTTGTTCCTGTAGCTTTCCTTACTGGAGGTTTCTTTTCAGGACTTTGCGGTTATCTTGGTATGCGTACTGCAACTTATGCTTCGAACAGAACAGCATGGGCAGCTTCTAAGTCTCTCAATAAAGCATTGCAGGTCGCATTAAGAAGCGGCGCCGTGATGGGACTTATTGTTGTAGGCTTCGGCCTTCTTGACATTTCTCTGTGGTTCCTTTTCCTGAACGGTGTTATTTTTACTCCTGATCATATGGTGACAGGACTCAAGTTTCTGGGCCTTACTTTTGTCCCTGCAGGAATAGACGATCACCAGAAACTTATTGAGATTACTGCCACCATGATCACCTTTGGTATGGGCGCTTCGACTCAGGCTTTGTTTGCACGCGTTGGTGGTGGTATATTTACAAAAGCAGCTGATGTAGGTGCTGACCTGGTTGGAAAAATTGAGGCTGGTATTCCTGAAGATGACCCACGCAATCCTGCTACCATTGCAGATAACGTTGGTGATAACGTGGGTGATGTTGCAGGTATGGGTGCCGACCTTTATGAATCATATGCAGGATCAATTCTTGCAACTGCGGCTCTTGGTGCAGCTCTTCCCTCATTAACAGGAGCAGACCAGATGAAAGCTATTATTGCTCCTATGCTTGTATCTGCCGTTGGAATATTGCTATCAATAGCAGGAGTTTACATGGTAAGAACCAAAGAATCAGCTACTCAGAAAAACCTTCTGAATGCACTTCTTCTGGGTACAGGTGGCAGTTCATCACTCATTCTTGTTGTACTTGCAGTCATGGCTTATGCAGGATGGATAACATGGGGTGTATTTGGTGCAGTTGTCGCAGGTCTTGTCGCAGGTGTAATCATTGGTCAGGCAGCAGAATATTTTACTTCAGATGAATACAAACCTACAAAAGGAATAGCAAAACAATCTTTAACGGGACCCGCAACTGTTATTATTGAAGGAATAGCCGTTGGTATGTTCTCAACATGGTTACCTGTATTGACAATAGTTGCCGGTATTATAGCCGCTTATGGTTTTGCCGGCGGATTCCATGATTTTGCTTCAGGCGTTTACGGTATAGGTTTTGCTGCAGTGGGTATGCTGTCAACATTAGGTATAACACTAGCTACTGATACTTTTGGTCCTATAGCAGACAATGCAGGTGGAAACGCAGAGATGTCTGAGCTTCCAAAAGAGGTTCGTGAAAGAACAGATGCACTTGATGGTCTTGGAAATACCACAGCCGCAACCGGTAAGGGTTTTGCAATAGGTTCAGCTGCGCTTACGGCACTTGCTCTTATTGCCGCTTATATGGAAGAGGTGAAATTATGGCTTGGCAGAATGGCTGATAAAAGTATCGACGGCTTTAAGCAGATCGGGGATGTTCTCTTCTATAAGAGCCATGCACCCGCAATCTTACAGGAAGGACAGAGGGCAATTGATGTAAGCCACGCAAACATAAGGGATTTTGCTGCAGCTTATGACCTTTCAATTTTTAACCCGATCCTTCTCGCAGGTCTGTTCATCGGAGCAATGATGACATTCGTATTTTGCGCAATGGCTATGAAAGCTGTCGGAAGAAATGCCGGAAGAATGGTTGACGAGGTCAGACGGCAGTTCCGCGAAATTCCGGGTATTATGGAAGGAACCGGAAAACCGGAATATGGGAAATGTGTTGAGATAGCAACCCGCGGTGCTCAGAAAGAAATGGTAGTTCCTGCCCTGATGGCAATTATTGTTCCGGTTGTAACCGGCATCTTTTTTGGTGTCCCGGGTGTAGTCGGACTTCTGGCAGGTGGTATGACAACCGGCTTCACTCTTGCCAGCATGCTTAATAATGCAGGCGGTGCATGGGATAATGCAAAGAAATTCATCGAAAGAGGTAATTACGGCGGAAAAAAAAGTGAATGCCATATGGCAAGTGTTGTAGGTGATACCGTTGGAGATCCCTTCAAAGATACTGCTGGCCCGTCAATGAATATTCTGATTAAACTGATGTCGATGGTTGCTGTTGTTATGGCAGGTGTTACAGTTGCATGGAGTCTTTTTTAAAATTAAATCAGCGAATAATTTAAAAAGCTGCCCCAGAAGAGGCGGCTTTTTTTAGTTTCTTTTTTGGTACATTTGAGAAAAATCAAACAAAATGAGAATACCCGAACTTGCCGATATTCAGGCTGCCCATTCCCGTATAAAACCTTATATACACCGTACTCCGGTACTGACCTCTCAACAACTCAACAAAATATTTGACTGTGAATTATTCTTCAAATGCGAGAACTTACAGAAAGTCGGAGCTTTTAAGTTCAGGGGGGCAACAAACGCTGTTTTGTCGCTTACTGGCGATCAGAAGAAACATGGAGTAGTGACTCATTCATCAGGCAACCATGCAGCTGCCCTGGCTCTTGCGGCACGGATGAATGATGTGAAAGCTTTTATTGTAATGCCAGATAATGCTCCGGTGGTTAAAAGGAATGCCGTCGCAGGCTACGGAGCTGAGATCACCTATTGTAAACCAACCCTCCAGGCACGTGAGGAGACATGCCGGTTTATTATGGAAAAGAAGGGCGCGACACTAATCCATCCTTATGATAATTTTAATGTGATATGTGGACAGGGTACATCATCTCTTGAGCTTCTTGAAGAGAAACAGGATTGTGATATGGTTATTGCACCAATCGGTGGTGGAGGACTGATGAGTGGCACATCAACCTGTGTAAAAGGCATCAATAAAAATATCAAAGTAATCGGTGCTGAACCCTTAAATGCAAACGATGCTTATAAATCTTTCAGGACGGGAAAACTTACCCCTTCTGTTAATCCCTTAACAATAGCAGATGGACTGCTGACATCGCTCAGTGAACTCACTTTTTCAATAATTTGCAGTAATGTGAATGAAATTTTTACAGCAAAAGAAGAGTCAATAATAAGCTGTATGATGCTGGTATGGGAAAGGATGAAAATAATTATTGAACCTTCGTCAGCAACTGTGATTGCAATAATAAAAGAAAATCAGGATTTTTTCCGGGGTAAGAAGATTGGCCTGATTATCTCAGGAGGTAATGTCGACTTAAGGAAGCTTCCCTTTTAATCTTGCTTCCTGAAATATGCAACAATTGGATAATGGTCGGAATATCTTACTTTTATTATATCAAATTGTTTGCATTCCAAAGCATTGTCGTAAAGAATATAATCAATCCTGTTGGGAGGGTAGTTTCCTTTATATGTAAATCCGGCACCATATCCCGCGCTGACAAAAGAATCGTTCAGCCCTTTCCTTATCTTTCTGTAGGAATATGAAACAGGCGTGTCGTTAAAGTCCCCTGCAACAATTACCGGGTAAGGCGACTTGTTTACGTTATCTTTAACAGCCTGTGCCTGATTAGCTCTTCTTACAAATCCCCTTTTCAGGCTGTTAGAGATATTTTTGAGCTCATCAATGGCTTCTTTGTTGTCCGATGTCTCAGTTAATTCATTCAGGAAAGAACGCTCCATCCTTTGCAGCCGGAACGATTGCAAATGATTATTATAAATCCTGAAAGTATCCTTCCCTATAAGGATATCAGTGTAAATTGAGAGGCTCGAAGAACCTGGATGGACAATATCTCCTTTTCTGATTACCGGGTACTTACTTAATGTGGCAATTCCGTAATACCGGTTTTTACCGCTGCCAATAACCTTCAAATGCGAATAGTATTTTCCTCCCAGGGCCGTTTTGATTGTCTCCTCTTCCTGAACAGGATTCCCCATTAAATATATCTCCTGGAGGCAAATTATATCTGGCTGCTGATTTCTCAGAAATTCAAGAATTTTTTTTTCTGAATTGGGTTTATTTTTACTTTCGAAGTAGTTGAATAAACGTAGATTGTAGCTTAACACTTTAAAGCTACCTGTCTTATCCCCGGAAGGATTCCTGATCTTTATGTAATTTGAAAAATGGTTAAAACCTATTGCTATTACCAGAACCGATATCAGAGCTTCAAATCTTAAGCTTACTGCCCATATTAAAACCAGAATAATATTGATAAGAAGAAGATAAGGATAAGCTAGTCCGAAAAGCGCAGGTAAGGCAAAGATATCAGGATTGATATGTACCGCCAGATAGGACAATACAAGTGCAAAAGCAAATAAAATATTTACAGCCAGGAGTATCTTATAGAATACCTTTCTCAAAATTTACTTTTTGGTTTCAGCGAAAATACCTGTATTCAGGAGATTAATGATTATGAAAAGGTTGTTTTTTGACCAGATAAGAAAAAGCTTATATTAAAGTATCGAATATTTAGATCAGTTTTTTTTCTGGCTTTCCCTGAACAGCAGATCCTTTTCTTCTTTTGTCAGGCTGTCATAACCTCCTTTTGAAATTTTATCCAGTATACTATTTATCCGTGCCTGATGATCAGCTTTTACTTTGTTGTATTCATATTCGGTAGCCGCTTTTTTATAGGTAACCTTAAGTTTTTTCCGGGGTTTGAATATTGTGACAAAAAAATCAATGATCCTGTTTATCCATTTCCCGATATCATGTCCGCGTCGCAGGTTGACGGTATATAAATATCCAAAAAGGGCTCCTCCTATATGTGCAAGCTTCCCTCCCGAATTTACTGAGAAATCCATTATTGAGGTGAGGATAAAAATTGCGAGAGCCATGTATTTGATTTTTATCCTTCCAAAAAGGAGAAGATTGACTGTATAATCAGGAACATAAGCTGCAATTGCAATTACAATGGCCATAACCGATGCAGAGGCGCCTATTGCAACCGATTCGGTAACAACTCCGGCAAATGCCGGAAAAACGTTAAAAGAGATAATATAAACAATTGCCCCGCTTATTCCTCCAAGAAGATAAACAGCAACTAACTTCTTCTGGTCAAGATACTCAAGAAAAATAATGCCGAACCAGTATAACCAGAGCATATTAAATAAAATATGCAGGATATCTTTATGCGTGAACATATAGGTTATTAGTGTCCAGGGCCTTGCCAGCAGTAACTTGATTGAAGCCGGAACTGAAATCAGATTAAGAGTCTTAATAGAAATATCCGGATTATTCAGAAGAAAGCCAATAATGGATACAATTGAGATCAGAATAAAAAGAGAAATATTTATATAGATCAGCTTTGTAAGATTACTCCCGTTTCTGAAAGTTTTCTTAATGTCGTCCCAAATTCCCATCAGTACAAAGTTTTTGTCGTTTTTCTCCAGTATCTTATGAGGATGTACCCGAATAGCATTCCTCCAAGATGTGCGGCATGGGCAATGTTGCTTCCTGGTTGGGTAACTGCAAGATAAAGTTCAATACCACCATAGATCAGAACAATATATTTGGCTTTGATTGGGATGGGAGGGAAAAGAAGCATCAGCTGAGTGTTAGGGAAGAGTACCCCGAATGCAAGCAAAATACCGAATACAGCACCTGAAGCTCCAACAGTAGGTACGTTTAACAGCATTTGCAGGTTCTTCATAACCTCGTTTGTAAATACTTTCCCTTCACTGAAATATGCAGATCCCTCATTAAGTACCGTTTGCAGCTGGTCGGGACTAATAATGTTCATCAGTTTATTATACTGAAACATAATTACCGATTCATGTACGAATGCAGCACCAAGGCCGCAGACCATATAGTAAATGAAAAAACGTTTAGGACCCCAAACAGTTTCAAGAATTCCGCCAAACATATAGAGAGCAAACATGTTGAAGAATAGATGAAGAAATCCTCCATGCATGAACATGTGTGTAACGATCTGTATTGGCATGAAATGTTCCGATTTCGGGTAATACAACCCCAGAATCATAGTCAGGTCAGTCCCAAAAACACTCTTTGCAGTGTAGGCTGCAAGCAGCATTAAAACGTTTATCAGTATAATATTCTTTACTACAGGTGGTAATCCTAACAGGCCTCTGCCGTATCCGTTCATCTATTGATTTTTAACAAGTTCTTTTTAACTTCAATTGTCGGGCCAAAGATATTATTATCCATTCATCCGACAATTGGTCACCATATTACTATTTGAATCTTTTATCAATCTCTTCAAGAGTTAATATATTGATTACAGGTTTCCCTTTTGGGGAATAATTTGGTGCCGCACATGCGAACAGAGTATCAAAAAGATCTTCCATTTCACTTTTTAACAACACTTTTCCATATGGTATTGCAGCAGCTCCAGCCATGGCAGCAGCAACTTTCTCTTTAGCTCCTGTTGATGGATCAGATTGTGTCCTTTTATATTCTTCCAGTAAGATTTCAAGCATCTCCACAGGATCAGCAGAGCCGGCGCCTGAGGGTCTGCCGGTAATTGAAATCATATTTTTCCTGGAATATCTGATGGTAAAACCTAACAACATGATCTCATTTTCAATTTCCTTCAGTACAAAATAATCAGCCGGATTTAATTCTACAGTTGCCGGAAACATTTCTGTCTGACTAATACTACGGTTATTACTCAAACTATCGAGAAACCTTTCATAAAGAACTCTTTCGTGGGCTCTTTTCTGATCAATTAGCATCAGTCCCGATTTGACAGGGCAAACGATATACTTGTTTTTTATCTGGAAGAGCTTTCTGTCCGTTTCAGTTTTGACGGTTTCACCGCTTTCCTGTTCAAGTGAAGAATATAGCTTTTCCCAATTGGCAGTATTTTCTCTTTCAAATCTTTCAATAAAATCCCTTTGATTGTTTGGCTGTTCTTCTCCGGCAAAAGGATTATATTGTGTATTTATCTCAATGACAGGAGGTTCAGGGATTTGTTGCATTGAAGTTCCTACTGGAATATCTATTAACACCTCATTTCCAAAATCAAGGGATGGCACGATATTGAACCTGCCAAGAGCTTCACGTACTGATGCCATTAGTATCTGCCAGATTGATCGTTCGTCTTCAAATTTAATCTCCGTCTTGGTAGGGTGAATATTGATATCTATTGATGCAGGATCAATTTCCATAAAGATGAAATAGGAAGGGATTGCCTCCGGAGGAAGAATATTCTGATATGCCTCAACGACTGCTTTATGAAAGTACGGATGTTTCATAAAGCGGTTATTCACAAAGAAGAATTGTTCACCATAAGTTCTTCTTGCATTCTCGGGTTTGCCTATAAAACCTCTTATACTTATGAGGGTTGTCTCTGTTTCAAGCGTGATAAGATCGTTATTTATCTGTTTCCCGAACACCCCTATTATCCTCTGCCGGTAGGTGCCGTTCAGCAGATTATATATTTCATTTTCGTTATGATAAAGAGAAAATCTTATATTGGGGTGGGCAATTGCAATCTTCTGAAACTCAGTGACTATATGCCTTGTTTCAGTATTATCCGATTTAAGGAATTTTCTTCGGGCAGGGATATTAAAAAAGAGGTTCTTAACAGAAAAGCTTGATCCCCTCGGGCAGCTGCAAGGTTCCTGTGTCTCAACTTTTGAACCGTTAATAATTATTAATGTCCCTGTATCACTCTCTTCTTTCCTGGTCTTCAGTTCAACCATCGAAACGGCAGCAATTGAAGCCAGGGCTTCTCCTCTGAATCCTTTTGTTTTTATAGCAAAAAGGTCCTGAGCTGATGTAATCTTCGAGGTGGCATGTCTTTCAAAGGATAGTCTGGCATCAGTTTCCGACATTCCACTTCCGTCATCAATAACCTGTATTAATGTTTTACCTGAATCTTTAATTATTACAGTAATACATTTTGGCCCGGCATCTACGGAGTTTTCCATCAGCTCTTTTATAACAGAAGCTGGTCTTTGAATAACTTCTCCTGCAGCAATCTGGTTAGCCACCGAGTCGGGTAAAAGCTTGATTACATCAGGCATCAATGAAAAACTTTTGATAATATGCGATTAATAATTTGCCGGGATATAAGTCTGTTAAAAGAATTTCATATCCCATATTTAAACAATTTTACAAATATATAAATATTTGCTTCATGACCTTTCTGAACCGATTCTTCATAAGCTTTGTTAACCTGAGGTGATTTTTATTATTCAGATGCTTATCTTTGAATAAAATTCCGGGGAAATGAAAAAACTATTGTTCTTTTTTATTGCCATAATCCTGATTAATCTTACAGGCTGCTCCGATAATTCAGGTAAGTCTTCAATAAAAGTCATGACTTTAAATGTCAGGTATGATAATCCTGGAGACAGTGCAAATGCCTGGCCAAAAAGGGCTTCAATTGTTTGCAGGTTCATTCAGGAAGAGAAGCCTGATCTTCTTGGAATGCAGGAGGTTTTATTGAATCAGTATGATATTCTTGACTCTGCTCTGACCGGTTATGTATCGACTGGTGTTGGCCGCAGCGACGGAGCAAACGGAGGGGAGATGAATCCAGTATTTTTTAGAAAAGACAGGTTCGATATGGTTAGGACGATAACTTTCTGGTTATCAGAAACTCCTGAAATTCCTGGCTCCATCAGCTGGGGCTCATCACTTCCTCGTATCGTGACATGGATGGAACTGGTTGATAAAAACAGCCATGATCATCTTTACTTCTTCAACACACACTTTGCACACGATTCTGATTCTGCAAGGACAATGAGTTCAAGGTTTTTACTGAGGGCGGTAGACAGCATCACTAATAGACAACCGTTCATCATTACCGGTGATTTTAATATGGTCCCCAGGAGCAATGGATACTTAATACTTACAGGCCTTGATGAGAGCGTTCCTTTATTAAGGGATGCTTACGTTGTTTTAGATAAGAGACCTGCCGGCCCCGGATATACTTTCAATGGTTTTTCTGATAAGCAGGGGTCAGGGAGAATAGATTATATTTTTGTAAAAAATGGAATGAGTGTATCAGAGCACCGCACCGTCATTAAAAAAGAACATGGAATCTATATTTCTGACCACTGGCCAGTGGAAGCAATCGTTTCTATGAAGTAAATAAAAGGATTAAGAAACTTTCCCCTATTTTTTTGTCTTGAGGTCTTGATGTCTTTACGCTACGCTGTCATAACGACCTTTGGCCTGTCTATTTAAAATATTCTTTATCCTTAACAGACTTCAATGACTTTAAGACAAGTCCCGTGCAGCGGGACAAGACAGGAGGCGAAGCCGACATTAAGACAAATCCAAATGGTTTCACGCGGTTTTCCTGTAGCGGCTTACAGCAAAGAATGAAAAGGCAACTGCTATTGCCAGAAGTGAATAGAGCTCCCTGCTAATGTCGTAAATTGTTGATCCTTTCAGCATTACCATCCTGTTGATTCTCATCAGGTAAGCTACCGGATTAATAAGATTGAACTTCTGGGCCCATCCGGGCATACTTTCATATGGGGTGAATATACCGCTCATCAATATGAAAATCATCATAAAGAAGAATGCTATAAACATGAACTGCTGTTGAGTGCCCGAAAAGGTAGAAATAAAAAGAGCCAGCCCAAGTATTGCTATCATAAATATTGTTGCCCCGAGAAACATCACAAGAATACTTCCTTCAAACGGAACCTTGAAAGCAAACCTGCCAATGAGCAGTCCGAGGGCAAGATCTATCAGACCGATTATCAGAAACGGGACCATTTTGGAAATAATGAAATGATATTTTTTTACCGGTGTAACATTGATTTGTTCTATGGTACCGATCTCCTTTTCCCTCACCAGGTTGAGGCCAGCAAGCAGGAATCCTATTGCAGTAACAAGAATTACCAGTATTCCGGGGAGCATGTAATGTTTATAATTAAGCATCTCGTTGTACCAGTACCTGTTTGTCATCTGGATTTGCGGAATGGGAGCGACAAGTGCAGTAAATGTGTTTTTCGTGATAATGTTCATATTGTAATCACGGATCACTCCGCTGAGGTAGGCCCAGGAGAGCTGTGCAGTAGAAGCATTGATTGCATTGACAGCGACAAGAAGCTTACCAGGATTGCCTGTTCCTATATTCTTTCCGAATCCTGATGGGATCTGCAGAATGAGGTCGCATTTATTCCTGTGCATAAGGTTATTGGCTTCGCTCTCGGAGAAAATTGAATTTGTGACTTTAAAAAAGGTTGAACCCTCAAGCTTGCTTATCAGACCTCTGGATTCTGAAGTCAGATCTTTATCAATGACACAAAGATTTACAGATTTGATCTCAAATGTGATGGCAGGAACCAGGATAAGCATCTGGACTATCGGCACAGCAAAAATGGCTCTTCCTATGAACTTGTTCCGGAAGATCTGGATGAACTCTTTTCTTATTAGATATAATATTGTCCTCATCTAAAAACTTTTTCCTTTTTACTTTTACCTTTTTCCTTAAATTTTACTGAAGCCTAATCTTAAAATTCCTGATACTCAACCCAATGAATAAGATTGTCATAGCAGAAAGGATCAGCGTCTCTTTCCATACAAAAAGAAATCCTGTCCCTTTTATCATTATGTTCTTGATTATGATAATGAAATACCTGGGAGGCATAACCGCGCTAACATAGTCATAAACTTTTGGCATATTCTCGATAGGGAAAATAAAACCAGACAGCAGGAGCGTTGGAAGCATCATCCCGACCAGGGTTATAAAGATAGCCTGTTGCATAGTTTTCGATACCGTTGAGATAAGTATTCCCAACGTAAGACTCATAAGGATGTAAAGCATACACTCAGCAAAAAGAAGGATCATGCTTCCTTTGACAGGCAGGCCGAAGACAAACCACGAAAGTGCAAGTATGACAAGGAAATTTATGAAGGAAAGAATGAAATAGGGTGTCACTTTCCCAAGGATGATCTGAATTGGCTTTAGCGGAGAAACGAGGAGCACCTCCATTGTCCCGAACTCTTTTTCCCGGGTAATTGTAACAGAAGTCATCAATGCACAAATGAGTATAAGAATAAGAGTAATGACTCCCGGAACAAACATAAAATGGCTTTTCAGATTCGGGTTATAGAACATTTTGACCTCGGGTTGAATCAACATTGTACTGTTTACCCCTGCACCGGCAAATTCCCGGTTGAAATCAGTCACAATGGCCATAGTATAATTTGTAACAAGGGTTGCTGTATTCGGTTCTGAGCCATCGGCAATAATGCTCATAGAAGCCTTACCCTGGCTTATTAGGTTTCTTCCGAAGTTTTCCTCAAAAACTATAACTGCTTTTGTCTTCCCTTTTTTAAATATCCTGTCTATATCATTGTAATGCAGAAGATTCTCTGTTCTTTTGAAGAACCCGGAAGAGATTATTTTATTGGTCAATTTCTGTGTAACCTCATCTTTTGATAGATCAAGAAAAGCCACTCCGGCATTTTTAATATCGGTGCTTACTGCATAGCCGAATATAAGTATTTGTGCTGCAGGGATCCCGAATAATATTATAAGTGTCCGGTAATCCCTGAAAATATGCAGAAACTCTTTTTTTACAAACCCCAGGAATCGATTCATTTTTATGTCGAATAATCAATTTTATAATCCTTAAATTCTTTTCGCATCTCTCCTTTTTTTACCCTCCTTTTTTACCCCCTGCCCCCAAAAGGGGGTTCTGAAATCCCTCTTATTTATTAGCCCCCCTTCTTCGCTTTCGCGAAGCTTCAGCGAAGCAAAGCAGGGGGTTGGGGGGTAAAATACCCCATTTGGGAGGTTGAGGGGTAAGGTCGTGCAATCTTAATAAACACCTCTTCAATTGATGTTGCATTGTATTGTTTCTTAAGACGTTCCGGAGTATCAAGGGCAACTATTTTTCCCTCACTCATTATCGAAACACGGTCGCAGTATTCTGCTTCATCCATATAATGTGTTGTAACAAAAACGGTTATCCCCCTGGCCGCAGTCTCGTAGATCATTTCCCAGAACTGCCGGCGAGTGATAGGATCAACTCCTCCTGTCGGCTCATCGAGGAACACTATTTTTGGCTCATGAAGAACGGCCACAGAGAAGGCAAGCTTTTGCCGTAATCCGAGAGGCAGATCACCAATGATCCTGTTTTCATATTCGTGAAAATGAAGTTTTTCCAGAAGCTCATGTGTCCTTTCCCTTATCAGCGATTTGCTCATCCCATAGATACCGCCATATAGTGTAATATTCTCTTTTACAGTCAGATCCTCATAAAGCGAGAACTTCTGACACATATAACCTATATTCTTTTTGATTTGCTCCGCCTGCCGGTTGGCATCAAATCCAGCTACAATTACTTTACCGGATGTAGGTTCCGACAAACCTGAAAGTATCCTTATGGCAGTTGTCTTTCCGGCTCCGTTGGCTCCCAGGAATCCGAATATCTCACCTTTATAGACCTCAAAATTCAGGTTATCGTTTGCAACAAAGCTGCCAAACTTCTTCACCAGATCCCTTACCGAAATAACCTGATTTGTCATTTTTCTGAATTATTCATAAGTTCAAGAAACCTGTCTTCTATTCCTGCCTCAGCCTCTTCGATAACTGCATTGCTGATGCCTTCTTTAAAAAGGTAATCATTCAACGAATCATCATATTCATTTTTACGGAATGTAACATGAACAGAATCCCCGAAGGGATAGACTGTAACTGTTTCAGGGAATTCTCTTAATGCAATTAACAGCTTATATTTCTCTGCAGCTTTTACGGTAAAAAGCCTCCTGCTGAATCCTTCTCTGATTTTTTGAGGATTATCGACCGAAAGTATTTTTCCTTCCTGGATCAGGGCCACCCTGTCGCATCGCATTGCTTCATCCATATAAGGGGTTGATACAATTATGGTTATATTATGCTGTTTCAGCTTGCCAAGCATTGTCCAGAACTCCGATCTTGATACAGCATCCACTCCTGTTGTCGGCTCATCAAGGACAAGAAGCCTGGGTTTATGAATAAGTGCGCATGATAATGCCAGCTTTTGCTTCATTCCACCCGAGAGTTTACCTGCAAGACGTTTTTTAAATGGTTCAATATGAGAATAGATATCAGAAATAAGATCATAGTTCTCCTTTACAGTTGTCCCGAAAACAGTGGCATAAAAATTAAGGTTCTCCTCAACTGAAAGATCCTGGTAAAGGCTGAATCGTCCGGGCATATAGCCTATATTCTTACGAAGCTCCTTAAAATCAGTTACAGTATTCAAACCCATAACTTTCATCTCTCCCTCATCTGGAAGCAGCAAAGTTGTGATGATCCGGAAAAGGGTAGTTTTCCCTGCACCATCCGGACCAATGAATCCGAAAATTTCCGAATCATTCACTGAAAATGAAATATCCTTCAGGGCCTTGGTCGCTCCGAAATTCTTACTTACTCCCGATGATTCGATCATTTTCTGCATATTCCAAGCCATTGGCGATCAGATAATTGCTTCTCCTGGCATACCCGATTTCAGAGTGCCATCATTTTTTACTTCAATTTCTACAGCATACACCAGAGTTACGCGCTCTTCTTTTGTCTGAATAATTTTTGGAGTGAATTCAGCCTTCCCTGAGATATTGCTTACAATCCCCTGAAATGAGCTGTATCCTTTCTCCCCGTTATCTGTCCTGACTGTGCATTGTTGTCCGATTTTAACAGAACCCAGTTGTGCTCCGCTGACGTACACCTTGAGTTTAAGTACCGACAGGTCTGCAACCTTGACCAGGGGCTTCCCGGCAGCAGTTGTCTCTCCTGGTTCAGAATACTTTTCCATGATTGTCCCCTTAAGCGGACTTTTAACAGAACATCTGATAACCTGCTCATTCAGTGTTGCTTTCTTTGATTCATAAACGGTAAGTTCAGCGGCAACAGAGGCTTTCTGGGTGTTATTGGCCGCAATCTGTTTCTGCAAAACAGCAACCTGGCCTGTAAGATCATCGAACTGTTTTTGTGTTGCAGCATCATCCTTCAGCATTTTTTCAATCCTCCTGATATTTACATTAAGATTCTCTATCTGCTGATTAAGAATGTCATTCTGTGCATTAATCGAGCTGATGCGTGTCCTGACGCTCCTCATGCCCGCGTCGATCTCTGCTTTTTGGAGATGGAACAGGGTAGTATCGATAAGAGCAATTTCTGCACCCTTTTCAACCTCTGAACCTTCCACTGCATTAAACTGCAGGATACGGCCGCTGGTCTCGGCAGAAATGATGACCTCCGTTGCTTCAAAGTTGCCGAAGGCATCTGCCTGCTCATTTTTGTTTTTGCAACCTCCAAGCAGTACGGCTGCAATGATTATCAATGATCTGGTTTTCATGCTTTTATATTATATTGTTTATTAGTTTATTATGTTATTTAATCCTCCTTGTTTCACCCCCCTTTTCTTCCCCCTCAACCCCCCAAATGGGGGGCATTTTACCCCTCATCCCCCCTGCTTTGCTTCGCTGAAGCTTCGCGAAAGCGAAGAAGGGGGGCTAAGAGATGAGTTGGAGCTCAAAGCCCCCCATTTGGGGGGTTGGGGATAATCATTCAATTTCTTTGCCGCTGATATTTAAATATTCAATCCTTGCCAGGGCAAGATTGATTTTATGTATCTCGCTGTTAACCACAGCCTGGCGTTCAGAGTTCATCTCATTGAGATATTCCGTTGCCGTGATAGTTCCGTTTTCATATTGTGATTCAGCTGCTGCCGTTATCCTTTTCCTCAATGCGATCAGTTCGGAGTCGGTTTCGATGAGCGCTTTAAGGCTTGTTATCTCGGCATTTTTTGATTCAAGCAGCCTTTTAAGGTTTTCAGTCATGTCAGTTTTCCTGTTTTCAATTATTCCCTGCTGAAGTGTAACAAGATGTTTCTCATTCTTTGCCCTATTCCAGTCGAAAATATTCCATTTTAGACCTGCTCCCAGGATATAATAAGGGGCGAACTCATCCCGGAAGAAGTTGTTTCCCGGAGGGTTACCATAACCGAGGGTGGCAAACCCAAAGGCTTTTGGCATCCTTTTACTCTGGATAACTTTAAGTCCCGCAGAGAGCTGCTCTTTTCTGAGATCAAATACCTGTAGTTCGGGTCTTAGTATTTCATTTTTTGTTTCCCCGCTCTGTGCAGGAAGAACAAGATTGGTTGCAGGATCGATTTCCGACCCGATGATGTCGGCTAAAATACCAGACAAGGCTGATTTTTTGATATCAGTTTCACTTATCTGTTGTTCGATTTTTATTTTTTCAGATGACAGGACATCAATATCCGACTTTATAATAATCCCATTATTCAGAGAAGATTGCATTGATTTTATCTGCTTGTCTATAATTTCAAGGTAATTCAAAAGCAGCTCTTTCTGGCGGGATAAAAGAAGAAGGCTGAAATAATAGCTATTTATCTGTGCCCTTAATTTATACAGGTCGGTCTCGGTCTGTTTTTCATTTAAGCTGAGTTCTGCTTTCTCCATAGCCCTTGCACCTTTTATGGCTCCTCCATCATAGATAATCTGGTTAATGTCAATAGTTATCTTATATTGATCATGGGGAAGAGCTTTTATAGAAATAGGCAATGCAGATGATAGAGCTTTGCTGATATCAACAACCTCCGAATTATAAAGAATGCTGGCATTGGCATCAAGGGTTGGCAGCCATCCCTTTGAAAGGTTGTTGTCTTTTAGTTTCCAAATTTCGGAATAGGCAGCCTTTTCTCCGGCAAGAGCATTAGCGGTCATTGCACGATCATAGCATTCTTTAAGAGTCAAAATCTTCTGGGCCTGTAGTATCAACGACCAGAAAATCATTAGAATGAATAGAATCAGAACTTTTCTTTTCATTTATGCAGGTTTATTTTTTCAACTTTAGGCACTCCAAACTCTAGGCACTTCAGGCACTTTTCACTTAGTTATCGCTTTAATCACAAACTCTGCAGCAAATTCTTTTCTCTCCTCGATATATTTATCAAAATCAACTCCGATATTATTAAATACTACTTCAAAGATTCCTCTTGCTGCAAAAGGGAAAACGCTCAAAGAAGCAATTGTTGTCATAATTTGCGGTATGGTTTCCTCAGTTATGTTATACTTATATAATTCGTCTTTGTGATGTTGCAGGATAGTTAACCATATATTTCTGAAATCTATGTTTCTCATGAGTTTCTTAATCCTTTGCGGATTATGGTTTATTTCGTTCAGAATGAACCCCGGAAGTTTTGGGTTCTGCTGCAGAAAGGTTATATGTTCCCTGAAAAAGAACCTTAATTTGTCTTCCAGGGAAAGATCTTCTTTAAAAATGGGAGCGAACTTCATGAACATTTTCTGTGCAAGTTTTGCAAAGACCGCATCAAAAAGATGATCTTTTGTACGGAAATAATAATGCAACAATGCCTTGTTAATACCGGCACGATCGGCAATATTCTGCATACGCGCACCGGCCATTCCTTTTTCTTCGAATACAAGTGTAGCAGCCTCAAAAATCTTATCTTCTGTTTGTTTATCGTTGCCTGACATGTCATTTAACTATAAGGTTTAACTAAATAGATTAACTAATAAGTTTAACCAACTAGTCAAAAATAAAACATGTTATTTGAAAATGCAAATTTTTTTATGAAAAAAATTGGAAAACTGATTTTCTAGTTCTTTTTACTTATGCTATAGTCCACAAGGGAACCTGAATTTTGAATTTGAAAACCCTAATTGATTCTTCTATTTCTTTTCGTATCCTACAGGATGGTTCAATAAAATATACTGTGAATCTTTCAATTTCAATAATTCCCTGATCTTTTCTGCCCCGGGGAAGCTTGCCTTGGGACGTGTTTTTAAACCGGTTGCTGAACAAAAAAGTGAAATATTCTGGGAAACTATACCAGCATCAATGTTTGCCCAGCCTATTTTCAAGGAATCGGTACCGGCACGAAACTTCGAAATGTCGGTTATAAGAACAAGATTGACCGGTGCGTCAGTCATCCCGGGTAATGACCGGTAATCACCGCTGACTACAGGATTTAATAAGTGTTTTTGTGCATCATAAAGGTAAATGCCTTCCTCCATAAAAGCATAGATATCAATATCCTGGGCATTCATTGCAGATGGTGCAGTCCGTTTTCCTTCTGACGGGCGGTTAACACCATTAGCAGCCCAGAGCAGGTCAGATAAATCCTGCGCATTTAATTTCTGAGCTGGCCATTCACGGGTTGATGCTCTCACATCAAGAGCCTGCATTACAGGTAATCCTCTGGTTTTATCTGGTTTAAGTAAAGTTATTGATTTAAAATCCTGTGCAATAAATGAATTGCAGAAAGCAATAACGAACAAAAATGCCAATACTTTTTTCATCTTTTTATAATTTTATTTTTTATCACCTAAAAGTAACTTTTTTTGGTAAGAAAGTCAAGAGATCCGATCTTGTTCATCTATTTTAAAGGTCACTGTTTAAATCAAAAATGACTATCGGTTAGCTTTAATAAAAATGACATCGTGCTTGAAAATCAATTATTTGCCCCATCCCTACTTTGCTTCGCTGAAGCTACGCGCAGCGCCGTCGGCGCTCCGTCGCTGAAGCTTTGGAGCGTAGGCGACAAGCCTATGGCGGCCGATGGAAAGCGAAGAAGGGAGCAATTGATTTTGACTTCGTCGAGCTCGCACGCAAGGGCGTGCTCGGGTCTTCGCACCTTTTAGGGACAGGGGCAAACGAAGAAAATCAATAAAAGTATGTTAATGATTACTGATACTCTTAGAATCATAATAAGGGGTTTGCAGGTTAAACAGGAAAACTTTAGATTTGTAATAACATCTCAATTAAATAAATAACTAAAACTACCGGATTATGAAATGGCAAGGCAGACAAGGCAGCGGAAATATCGAGGACCGCAGAGGGATGAGTCCCGGCCGTATGGCAGTTGGCGGTGGAATTGGAACTATTGTAATTGTTCTTATTGTCTTGCTCCTGGGCGGTAATCCATCCGAGCTGCTTAACAACATGCAACCAGGCAGTGCTGATTCAGGACAAGTAACTACTACAGCTGAAGAGGATGAAATGGAACAATTTGTTTCAGTTGTATTAAAAGACACTGAAACTGTCTGGGGCAGGATATTTGCACAATCAAATTCAACATATCGTCAGCCAAAACTGGTACTTTTCAGAAGCCAGGTCGAATCAGCATGCGGTTTTGCAAGTGCTGCCAGCGGGCCATTCTACTGTCCTGGGGATGAAAAAGTATATATCGACCTCAGTTTCTGCGATCAGCTTAAGACAAAGTTTGGAGCCTATGGCGATTTCGCTGTTGCCTATGTAATCGCACATGAGATTGGCCATCATGTTCAGAATCAGCTTGGGATACTCGAAAAGGTTGATTCTCAGAGATCCGGACTAACCAAGACTAAAGCCAATAAACTTACAGTAAAACTTGAGTTGCAAGCCGATTTCCTTTCAGGCATGTGGGCTCACTATGCACAGGAAATGCTGAATACCCTCGATGCCGGTGATATAGAAGAAGCTATGAATGCTGCGGCAGCTGTTGGCGATGATAAACTTCAGATGGAATACCAGGGACGTATTGTACCGGATGCCTTCACACATGGCACATCAGCTCAACGTAAGGAATGGTTCCGTAAAGGATGGGAGACAGGCAATCTTGACAAGGGCGATACTTTTAATGCAGATATTTGACTATCAGATAAATACTCCAATAAATACAATTAAAAAGTTGGATTTCAATACTATTAGCTAGCCAGACATAGCCATTTTGGAAAGGCTCTGATTTTTCCCCCCTTTTCCCAAAGTTAATCAGAAGAGATTATTTGGGCTAAAGCCCTGAATGTATTGTTGTTTTGTAACCCCGGACTTAAGTCCGGGGTTATTGATAATCAGACACATGTGGACTTTAGTCCATAATTGGGTATTTTAAAAACAGATTTTTTAAAAATTTTTTCAAAAAAAATTGCATTTGCAATTAATAATATTTTATATTTGCAATATATAAACATCTTATATATTATAATATGATACCGACCGACCTTATCAAAGGATCATTGAAGACAATAGTGCTGAAGCTATTGGAGGAGAATGGCCGTATGTATGGTTATGAAATAACCCGTAAAGTTGAAGAGATCACAGCAGGTAAGATAAAACTGACCTATGGGGCACTTTATCCTGTACTGCATAAGCTTGAGAGCGAAGGAGTACTGGTAACTGAATCGGAGAATTTCAATAACCGTATACGAATCTACTACTTTCTCACCCCCCACGGACATTCCGTTGTGACAGAAAAGATTAAAGAGCTGAACGAATTCATTGAGTCGCTCCAGCGCATTGTTGATCCCAAACCAGGATTAAGTTATGCCTGATCTGAACCTGCACAATATTGACCAGATAAGCCGGGATATCAGCAGGCAGGAGATCACCTTTTCTCATCTTCTGGAAGACCTGATCGATCATATATGCTGCGATGTGGAGAACGAGATGCAGAATGGCTTAAACTTTAATGAAGCTTACCACAGGGTAAAACAGAAAATGGGATCACGCAGAATTAAGGAGATCCAGGAAGAGACACTTTATTTAGTCGACACCAAATACAGACATATGAAAAACACTATGAAAATTTCAGGCATTGCCGGCACGGTGTTGCTTGGCTTTGCCGCACTGTTCAAAATCAATCACTGGCCACTGGCAGGGACCATGTTAACCCTCGGGGCCGTGATTCTGGCTTTTGTGTTTATACCGTCAGCCCTCGGAGTTCTCTGGAAAGAGACTCATAACAAGAAGAAACTATTCTTGTTTATATCGGCATTCATTGGAGGAATGTGCTTAATCATAGGAACATTGTTCAAAGTACAGCACTGGCCGGGAGCAGGCATACTTTTAAGCCTGTCTGCACTTTTTGGAATATTTTTCTTTATCCCGGCGCTGCTTGTAAGCAAATTGCAGGACCCGGAAAACAAATCTAAGAAGCCAATTTATATTCTTGGTGCTGCAGGATCAATCTGTTATGCTGCCGGTATGCTTTTCAAGATACAGCACTGGCCACTTGCAGGCACGTTCATGGTTTTAGGCGTAATCGTTCTCGGGTGTGTTGCCTTTCCATTGTATACATGGTTTACATGGAAGGAGGAAAGCCATATCAGCACACGGTTCCTATACATGGTAATAGGTATGCTATTAATAATCGTGCCCGGAGCCCTTATTAGTATTAACCTTCAGCGTACTTACGAAAAAGGCTTTTACCCTCATCTTGAGGAACAACAATTAATGTACGACATTATTTCAGCCCGGAACAATTCTCTCTTAGCCACGTACCATGATTCTTTGAGTTATCCGCCAATGGAACAGATCCATTTAAGGACCTCCGAACTTGTTTCGTATATCAGCGATATCCAGGTAAAAATGGTTCAGGCATCAGAAGGTAAGCCGGGTCAGCCTGCTGTCAGCCCCGATCAGATCAAACAGACTGTAAACGGACCTGTGATCCAGTACAGTCTTCTGACAAAACCATTCCATCCGGCTCCTGTAAAGGACTATCTTCTGCCCGGAACCAGTTCACGTCAGGCACTTGATGCCCTCCTTAAGGATTATTCAGGGTTTATTTCCGGATTATTGCCGGGAGAAGATCTTCATAAGATTATAAGTCTTGTATCGCCATCAAATTATCTGCCGGTAGAGCTTCCTGAAAACCGTACAATTTCAATGATGTCCGGTCTCCATTCACTTGAGCTAATGAAAAACAGCCTTATGACTGTTGAGTCTGATATGTTGAAACTTATTGCAAAGCGCTAAAAATCAAGTTAATACATAAAATCATGAAACAAAAGATATACATATTAGGCGTGGTTAATGCAATTATAATTCTGGCAGGAACCATATTTAAGATAAATCACTGGCCAGGAGCTGGTTATATGTTAGTAATAGGACTTGTTACCCTGGTTCTTGTTTTTCTTCCCTTAGCATTGATTGACCATTATAAAGGTGCAGGGAATAAGCAGAATTTGCTGCTTCACATAGTGACATGGCTGACATGCTTTGTCATATTTATGGGAATGCTTTTCAAGATACGGCACTGGCCCGCAGCCGCGCCACTGATGGCTGTTGCAATTATTTTCCCTTATGTTGTTTTTCTTCCGGTTTTTCTGATCACAACTGCGAAAAACAAAAACTTCAACATTTATAATACTGTTTTTGTACTCCTGCTTCTTGCTGCCAATTCGGTAGTCTCCGCCATGCTTGCATTGAATGTAACCAGAGAGAGAATCCATGACAGTTTTAATTTATCCGGCAACTATAATAAGGTTGAATCGGTTCTGAACCAGCTCCCTGCCTCTGATCCGCAATCTCCTGTCAATCTGAAGATCGATGAAGTATTAAAAATCGTGGATGAATATCAAAAACTTATTTTAGCAAAAAATGGATCAACCGAAGACCAGTGGAACAGTGATCAGAATATTTTAAGGTGGCCGGATATGAGTGGTTTTGCAGCAAAGGCATTGGCAGAATCCGGCGAATCACCATACGGAACAAAACTGCAGAATGGATTGAAAGAATTGATTTCATTGATGGGGAGGACACCGGGATATGAAAAAATGGCAGAAAATGCGATCACTGTTTTTGATCTTGATCCGCCTTCAAAAGATGAGGGGGCATGGCCAATCTGGAAGTTCAATGGAGATAACCTTGCCTGGGTGCTCATTTACCTCGATGGGCTTGAAGCAAATCTAAAAATGATTAAAGCTTCGGTTAACACAGGTTATTAGTGTTGCTTGCGGTAAATCCGCCCGGATTAATTAAAAGGATTAAAAATTTGTTTTATCGAAAACAAAGTTTATTTTTGCATCTGGATGAAATATAAAAATGAAAGCATTTTATACAAATTGGTGTTGGTGGTTAAGCAGATTTCACTTAAAAATGTGAGACTTCCAGCTATTTGTATATAATATTATAAGATATTAAACAGCGGCCTGTCGTTCTCACGACGGGCCGTTTTGATTTTTAACATGTACAAAATGATTTTAAATGAAAAAATTCATCGTAAAGACAAAAGCTCTGAGATTGCTTGCAGATACTATTACGCCAGTGAGTATATATTTGAAAATAAGGGATATCTATCCAAATTCACTTCTCCTTGAGAGTTCAGATTATCACGGCAATGAGAACAGCTTTTCCTATATCTGCCTGAAACCCCTTGCAACTTTCGAGGCAGATAACGGGATTGCAACTGAAACTTATCCTGATGGATCGAAACTATCAACTGTCCTTTCAGCCAGCCAGGTGTTCAACTCAAGGTTTAATGCATTTTTAGAGTCATTTGAACAATCTGACATAAGCGAAGGGATACCCGTAAATGGCCTTTTTGGATATACTTCTTATGATGCAGTAAGATATTTCGAGAAGATAAGCCTGGCTTCTTTTCAGAAAGAAGAACGGAAAATTCCTGATGTGCGTTACTCCTTTTATAACTACATCATTGCAATAAACCATTTTCAGAACATGCTGTACATCATTGAAAACATGGTTGATGATAATGCAGGTGAAATGGAAAGGATCAGGACACTCCTTTATAGCAGAAATATTGCAATATATTCATTCAGGCCTGCTGATTCTGAAGATTCAAACATGACTGATGAACAATTCAAGGCAATGGTTACAAAAGGAAAGAAACACTGTTACAGGGGTGATGTGTTTCAGGTTGTGTTATCACGGCAATTTTCATTGGGATTTACCGGTGATGAGTTTAATGTTTACAGGGCTTTACGCTCGGTCAATCCTTCTCCCTACCTCTTCTATTTTGATTATGGCAGCTATAAAATATTTGGTTCATCACCTGAAGCACATCTTAAAATAAATAAAGCAAAAGCAAATATTAATCCTATCGCTGGTACCTTCAGGCGTACCGGTGATGATGAAAATGATAAACTATTGGCTCAGCAGCTTTCGGCTGATCTTAAAGAGAATGCAGAGCATGTCATGCTGGTCGATCTGGCACGTAACGACCTCAGCCGGCATGCAAAAAATGTAAAAGTGGAAAGCTTCCGGGAAGTCCAGTTTTATTCCCATGTGATTCATCTCGTCTCGGCTGTCTCAGGAGAAATGGATGATAAATCGACTGTTACGGATATGATGACTTCCACATTTCCTGCCGGCACTCTCACCGGCGCTCCAAAATACAAGGCTATGCAGCTGATTGATAAATATGAGCCGCAGAGACGCGGTTATTATGGAGGCGCCATCGGTTTTCTTGATTTCAGAGGACGGTTTAACCATGCAATAATGATCAGGACATTTCTCAGTAAAGGGAACAGACTTTACTACCAGGCAGGAGCCGGAATAGTTGCAATATCCGATGAAGATAGTGAATTGCAGGAGGTTAATAACAAGCTCGGGGCGCTCAGAAAAGCTATTGAGTTAGCCGAAGAAATAATTTAAATAGAATATTGTATGATGGAAAAAATTCTGGTCATCGATAATTATGATTCCTTTACATATAACCTTGTCCATTATATCGAAAAACTTACACATGTAAAACCTTCCGTTTTTCGTAATGATGAGATAAGTCTTGATGAGGTGGAAGCCTATGATAAGATTCTTCTTTCCCCTGGCCCGGGTATTCCATCTGAAGCAGGTATCTGCCTCGATCTGATAAAGAGATATTCATCTGAAAAAAGCATCCTGGGTGTTTGTCTGGGGCATCAGGCTATAGGGGAGGCATTTGGAGCTAAACTTATTAATCTTACCCGGGTATATCATGGTGTTGCAACTCCGGTAAATGTAATTGACTGTAATGATCCTCTGTTCAAAGATATACCGGCATCCTTTATTGCAGGCCGTTATCACTCATGGGTGATAGCAAAAGATGATTTTCCGGGATGTTTAAACGTCACCTGTATTGATGAAAACGATATGATCATGGGCATCAGCCACAGAGATTATGATGTGCGGGGAGTACAGTTTCATCCGGAATCGGTACTTACAGAGCATGGAATCGACATTATCAGTAACTGGCTGGAAATTCAGAGAAAGCATCATTAAGCCTGTGTTATCCATAGAATGTGAAATAACGAATTAAAAATTACCCACACATGCGCAAAATACTGAATCATCTTTTTGAGCACAAGACACTTGAACGTCACGAAGCACAGGATGTACTGACCAACATAGCAAAAGGAAGTTATTCGGAGTCTGAGATTGCCGCATTTCTTACGGTTTATCTCATGAGGAGTATAACTGTTGAAGAATTATCAGGTTTCCGGGATGCTTTGCTGAATCTCTGTATCAGGATAGATCTTAAGGATTTTGATACAATTGATGTATGTGGAACAGGAGGTGACGGCAAGGAGACTTTTAATATTTCCACCCTTACAACATTTGTTGTTGCAGGTGCAGGCGGGAAAGTTGCAAAACATGGTAATTACGGAGTAACGTCAGCTTGCGGTTCATCCAACATACTGGAACATCTCGGCTACCGGTTTTCGACGGATCAGGATAAATTGCGTAAAGAGATTGATGAAGCAGGGGTCTGCTTTATACATGCACCTTTATTTAATCCGGCCATGAAGAATGTTGCTCCCGTGCGAAAAGCTCTGAAGATCAAAACTTTCTTCAATATGCTTGGCCCGATGGTAAATCCCTCGTTCCCCAACAGACAATTCATCGGAGTCTATAGTCTGGAACTTGCAAGGTTATATAATTATATTTTTCAGCAGAATGACAAGCCTTACACTATTATCCATAGCCTCGATGGTTATGATGAAATATCACTGACGTCGGACTTTAAATATATACATGACGGTGTTGAGGAGATTGTTTCTCCTGAAAGTCTGGGATATGAAAGAACACGACAGGATGAACTTCTCGGAGGAAAAAACGTACAGGAAGCTGCGGATATTTTTATAAAGATATTGGAAGGGAAAGGTACAAAAGCTCAGAAAGATATAGTTACTGTCAACTCCCAGCTTGCGCTTAAGTGTTATTTTCCTTCAAAGTCACTTGAGGAATGCCGAAAGCTTGCCGAAGAGTCATTATCCGCCGGAAAAGCATACCAGTCGTTGAAAAAACTTATCGAAGTGCAGCCATGAATATTCTTGAAAAAATCATTGCATATAAAAGGAAAGAACTTGCCGCGAGCATTAAACGGACTCCTGTTAAGAAACTTGAAAGTAGTTTACTATTTTCAAGAGAGATTATTCCCCTTACTGATTATATTTTAAATCCGGCGAAGACAGGTATTATAGCGGAGTTTAAAAGGAAATCACCTTCGAAAGGGATCATCAACCTGGTGTCGGACATTGAACAGGTTACATCAGGTTATTGCCGTTATGGTGCATCGGGGATATCTGTTTTAACCGATAATGAATTTTTTGGCGGGAGCAGTACTGATCTTTCTCGTGCCCGCGCGGTCTGCCCGGTACCCATACTTCGTAAAGATTTTATCATCAATGAATATCAGATAATTGAGGCCAGGGCAATTGGCGCTGATGTAATACTACTTATTGCTGCTGCCCTGAACAAAAACCGGATTTTACAGCTTGCCCGTTTTGCCCGGTCAATTGAATTGCAGGTGTTGCTTGAGATTCATGATTCCGGTGAAATTGAAACGGTAAATGAGTTTATTGATATAATTGGTGTTAATAACCGAGATCTCAACACTTTCAGGGTGAATACAAAGATTTCACTTGAGATGGCGGAGAAGATTCCTGAACAATTCGTCAGGATCTCGGAAAGCGGAATATCCTCATCAGCCATCGTGAAGGAACTGCGGGAGGCAGGATATCATGGTTTTCTCATAGGTGAGATCTTTATGCATACTGATGACCCGGTTGCCGCGTTTTCCCGTTTCACTAAAAAGATCTTAGTAGATTATGATAAAGATTAAGGTTTGCGGAATGGTCGACCCTGTTAATTCGGGGGAGATTGCTAAAACGGCACCCGACTTCATTGGGTTTTTATTTTATCCGGGTTCAAAGCGTTATGTTGGCAATGCCCCTGATGAATCTCTTTTCAGAAACATTCCCTCCGGGATTATGAAAACAGGAGTTTTTGTCAATGAGGAGCCTGCCCTGATAATTGAAATTACAAGGCGTTACGGGCTTGATCTGGTACAACTTCATGGCAATGAATCTGCAGAATACTGTAATTCATTGCGTAAGGCCGGATTGACAATTATAAAAGCTTTTGAGATAAGTGATAGTTTTGATTTCATGACACTTAATAAATACTCAGAGGCTTGTGAATTTTTTTTGTTTGACGCAAAAACCGGCAGCAGCGGAGGAAGCGGTTCAAAATTCGACTGGACTAAAATTGATGAATTCCACCTCAAAAAACCTTTCTTCCTGAGTGGAGGAATTGGACCTGAAGATGCTTCATTGGTCAAACAAATAACTCATAAAAGTCTTTTTGCTGTCGATATCAACAGCCGGTTTGAGATCCGGCCGGGGATAAAAGATAGGGATA
This sequence comes from Bacteroidia bacterium, assembly GCA_041480425.1. Classification (GTDB taxonomy): domain Bacteria; phylum Bacteroidota; class Bacteroidia; order Bacteroidales; family VadinHA17; genus LD21. The sequence continues at coordinate 24,761 of JBGOZX010000007.1, read as the reverse complement.
TGATAGAAGCTTTTATTAACGAAATAAAACGATAACAGACTATGAATTATAAAGTTGATGAACGGGGATATTACGGTGAATTTGGCGGGGCATTTATTCCCGAACTGATGTATCCGAATATTAAGGAACTCAGGGAAAACTATTTGAAAATACTGGATGATCAGGATTTCAGGAAAGAGTTCTCTTTGCTTTTACGGGATTATGCAGGAAGACCCTCTCCGTTATTTCATGCCGGCAGGCTTTCGGCATTATATAGTACCCGTATTTATCTCAAACGTGAAGACCTGAATCATACAGGCGCTCATAAAATCAATAACACTATTGGTCAGATACTTATTGCAAAAAGGCTTGGAAAATCGAGGATCATAGCCGAGACTGGGGCAGGTCAGCATGGAGTTGCCACAGCAACCGTTTGCGCCCTGATGGGCTTAAAGTGCATCGTTTATATGGGAAAGCTCGATGTTGAAAGGCAGGCTCCCAATGTATTACGAATGAAGATGCTCGGAGCCGACGTGGTGCCTGTTTTGAGCGGTAATATGACATTAAAGGATGCTACCAATGAGGCCATTCGCGACTGGATCAATAATCCTGTTGATACTCATTACATTATAGGTTCTGTGGTCGGTCCGCATCCCTACCCCGACCTTGTTGCACGACTTCAGTCGGTAATCAGCGAAGAGATGAAATGGCAGCTCAAAGAACATACAGGAAATCCTGATCCTGATTACATAATTGCCTGTGTAGGAGGAGGAAGTAACGCTGCAGGTTCTTTTTATCATTACCTTGATAATGAAAATGTGAAGCTGATAGCCGTTGAGGCTGCAGGAAAAGGCATTGACAGTGGTGAATCGGCTGCAACAATAGTACTCGGTTCTCCGGGTATTATTCATGGCAGCAGAACAATGCTCATGCAAAATGATGATGGTCAGATAACCGAACCATATTCTATCTCCGCAGGACTCGATTACCCGGGGATAGGCCCCATGCTGGCCTGGCTTCATGAGTCACGCAGGGCACTTTTTGAATATGCGACGGATATTGAAGCCCTTGAGGCCGCCTACCGGCTGACACGTCTGGAGGGAATAATTCCTGCTCTGGAATCTGCTCATGCACTTGCAATCCTCGGGAAACTCAAATTCAAAACTAATGATGTTGTTGTTGTGACCATTTCAGGCCGCGGCGACAAGGATATGGCAGCATACATGAAATATATGGAACTTTCGAAGTTATAAAAGCCTGATATTCAACATAAACAAATAAAAACAAATGAACCGGATAAATAAACTCTTTCAGACCCGCGGGGGTAACATACTCTCAATCTATTTTACAGCCGGTTATCCTTTAATTGATTCAACGGCACGAATAATTAAGGATCTTTCCATGTCAGGGGTAGACATGATCGAGATTGGAATGCCCTTTTCCGATCCGCTGGCTGACGGACCTGTAATACAGAAAAGCAGTGAAGAGGCATTGCGTAATGGCATGAATATCAATTTACTTTTCAGGCAGTTAACCAATATTCGCAGGGAAGTCACTTTTCCCCTTATTGTAATGGGCTATATCAATCCTGTTCTGAAATTCGGAATGGATAATTTTTGCCGTAAATGTGCAGAGACTGAAATTGACGGTGTTATTCTGCCTGATCTTCCACCGGAGGTTTACCTTGAACAATATTCCGGGTTGTTTGAGAAATATAACTTGCATAACATATTTCTGATCTCACCACTATCGGACGATCAACGCATAAGAATGATAGACAATATAAGCCGGGGCTTTATATATATGGTTTCATCATCCTCCACAACCGGGGCTAAAGCCGGTTTTTCAGAAGACCAGGTAGCTTATTTTAAAAGGATAAAAGAGATGGATCTGGCAAATCCAGTGCTTATTGGTTTTGGTATCTCAGGTAGTGACACATTTTCAGAAGCATGCAGGATGGCTCATGGAGCAATCATCGGGAGTGCATTTGTAAAAATGCTTGGCGACAACGGTGCCGGCTCTGAAAGCATCAAAAAATTTGTTAATAAAATCAGAAATAGCAGTCAGATATAAAAAATCTTTTGCCATCCTGTTTTTTATACAAACTTCATAAAAATATATATAAAAATAAGGTATTACTCATAAAAATATGGGTAGTATTAATAGAATATACAAAAAAATGTCTGTATATCCCCTAAAAAATAGGGTATAAGTAAAAATATAGTATAAAAAATTGATTTGCCCCCTAAAAAAGTATATGTTTGTGCAGAAAATGTACTTTTTAATTGTTTATGTAAATTTTAAACGAATGAAAATTTTAAGAAAAAGATACATGTTACTACTCGTATTATTCTTTATCAGTAGTGCAGGTTTATTTGCCGCAAACGGTACTGCAATTGATTCCGGGGCGACAGCATGGATGCTCACATCCACAGCCCTAGTGTTGTTAATGATACCCGGACTGGCAATGTTTTATGGCGGATTGGTGCGCTCAAAAAATGTGCTTGGAACAATTATGCATAGCTATGTTGCAATGGGGATCATAAGTGTTTTATGGGTAATTCTGGGTTACAGCATGTGTTTCGGAAGAAACTTTTTAGGTGGCTGGTTCGGATGGAATCCCGATTATTTCTTCTTAAAAGGTATCGACACAAATGTGATGGATAAAGGAATTCCTGAGTATGTGTTTTCGATGTTTCAGGGAAAATTTGCAATAATTACTCCGGCACTGATAGCAGGAGCCTTTGCTGAAAGGGTTTCTTTTAAAGCGTATTGTTTCTTTATAGCTCTCTGGAGTCTTCTGGTTTATAATCCACTCTGTCACTGGGTGTGGGCTTCCGATGGCTTCCTTTTTAAACTTGGTGCAAAAGGAGCAATCGATTTTGCAGGTGGGACAGTAGTCCATATTTCTGCAGGAGTAAGCGGTCTGGTAGCTGCCTTATATCTGGGTGCCCGCCGCGGGTATCCTTACCAGGTGATTCGTCCGAACAACATGGTTATCACTATGCTTGGAGCAGGTCTGTTATGGGTCGGATGGTTCGGGTTCAATGCCGGCAGCAGTATCTCCTCCGGATTGAGCACCGCACAGGCTCTTACAGCCACACAAGTTGCAGCTGCCTCAGGAGCTTTGGCCTGGGTGATAATAGAAAGCAGACACCAGGGAAAAGCCACAGCTCTCGGTTTTGCCAGCGGTATCCTGGCAGGACTTGTTGCTGTTACACCGGCTGCAGGAGTGGTTCAGCCTTATGGGGCAATGATCCTCGGCATTCTGGCTTCATTATTTTGCTACATGGTTATTCAGCTGAAAAACAAATTAGGATATGATGACAGTCTTGATGCTTTCGGAATACATGGAGTCGGGGGAATCGTAGGAGCACTGCTTCTGACATTCTTCATTCGTCCCTCATGGATGACAGAAGCTGCTGCGGCAAATGGCGGAAAATGGACACTCTGGAATCAGCTTGGGATACAGGCTGTGGCCGTTGGTATTGCAATTGTCTTTGCTGCAGTTATGACATTCATAATTATCTATTCTCTCAATAAAGTCATTAAGTTCAAATCGACTGAAGATGATGAAATGGCAGGTCTCGACAGGTCTTATCATGGTGAGAGAGGGTATGGAATGTTAAATCCAAGTTAATCAAATACATTGTAAATAAATGACAATGAAACTAATAACAGCAATAATAAGGGAAGTTCAGCTTGATAAAGTGCGTGAAGCACTCATCGAAGCTGATATAAAGAGAATCACTGTCAGCCGTGTTTCGGGTCATGGCCAGCAGAGAATCGAAGAGATGTACAGAGGGCAGATCATTATTCCCGACCTGATACCTAAAATCAAAATTGAAATAGCTGTCAATGAAGCATTCGTTGACATCACAGTTGATGCTATTCTTAAATCGGCCCGGACAAACGGTGCTGAAGGTACTGTTGGTGATGGAAAGATTTTTATAGCACCATTGGAGGAGTGTATCAGGATTCGTACCGGTGAAAGAGGTGGTTCAGCTATTTAGCATTACAATGGCAGTTAATAGTAATTAAAGCAAGGAGAATAGGGATGTTGCATGCAACGTCCCTATTTCCAGGGAGTATAAATTGTAACATATGTTACAATAAAAAGTTTTTCTTTTTTAACCATTCCTGACATTCATTTGTTATAATATATTGTAAACTATACGGGGAAAAATAATTTGTTATGAAAAGAATATTGAATCGTGGTCTGCCATCAAAAAAAGGTATCGCATCTTTTACAAAAAAACTGACTGTCACACTCTTTCCGGTAACAGGAGGAGGCATCTGTTACCTTGTTTCCGGACGTAGTCTACGGAATAGGCTGCTTTTACTTTTAAGACCGATGAGAGAAAGATTCCCTGGCAGACCGAAAGCAATAGTTGAAGGTTTTTTTAATGCCTTACCAGCGATTAAAAAACAGCTTGAAGATGATGCCGCCTCTATTGCAGGCAATGATCCTGCAGCAACCGGCATCGATGAGGTTATCATGACCTATCCCGGATTCTATGCAATCCTTGTTTACCGTCTGGCGAATAAGCTTGCTACTTCAGGTGTCCCGTTAATCCCCCGTGTTATGACCGAATATGCACATTCAATAACCGGGATAGACATTCATCCGAAAGCTACAATCGGATCGCCCTTCTTTATTGATCATGGAACAGGAATAGTAATAGGTGAAACTGCTATCATAGGAAAGAAGGTAAAACTCTACCAGGGCGTAACGATCGGTGCCCTGAGTGTAAGTAAAAACATGGCCAGTACAAAACGTCATCCTACCATTGAGGACGATGTTATTATTTATGCCGGCAGCACCATTCTTGGTGGTGATACAATTGTCGGCCACGATAGTATTATCGGCGGCAATGTCTGGCTGACTGAGTCTGTTCCCCCATATTCCCTCGTTTATCATCAGAACGTGATGACAGTAAGGGAACGTGGTAATGATTATCAGAAACAAACGGATAATAAGTAAAATGAACAAGATATGAAATTTAATAATGTTCTCGAAACAATCGGTAAGACACCTCATATCAGGCTTTCGAAGCTTTTCCCCGTACATGAAGTATGGATTAAGGATGAAAGAAGAAACCCGGGAGGCAGTATTAAAGACAGAATTGTCCTGGCAATGATCGAAGATGCTGAACAATCAGGCAGGCTGAAACCAGGAGGTGTAATAGTCGAACCAACCTCAGGGAATACAGGCATCGGACTGGCAATGACCGGTGCGGTAATGGGATACAGGGTTATTCTGGTTATGCCTGAATCTATGAGCATTGAAAGGAGAAAAATATTTAAAGCCTTCGGTGCCGAACTGGTACTTACACCCCGGGAAAAGGGTATGAATGGCGCCATCATGAAAGCAGCGGAAATTGTGGATTCAACACCCGGATCCTGGATGCCAATGCAATTCGAAAACCCGGCTAATCCACTCATTCATTCAAAGACTACCGCTCAGGAGATTATTACCGATTTCCCGGAGGGGTTTGATTATCTTGTTGCCGGGGTTGGAACAGGCGGACATATTTCAGGTGTTGGGTCAGTGTTGAAGAAAATATTTCCTCTTATTAAAATCTTTGCTGTTGAACCGGCAGCTTCTCCGGTACTGAGCGGTGGTAATCCCGGACCCCATCCGATACAGGGAATTGGAGCAGGGTTTATTCCGGCTAACTATACAGTTGGTATTGCCGACAGGATCATAACAATAGAAGGAAGCGAAGCAATAGGAATGGTCCGGTTGGCCGCATTATCTGAAGGATTCCTGATTGGTATATCAACAGGCGCCTCACTTGCTGCAATAAAAAAAATTTCAGGGGAGATTCCTGCCGGAAGCAAAATAGTGACATTTGCATACGATGGAGGTGAACGCTATCTGAGCCAGGATGAGATGTGGCAATGATGTCCACCGCTTTTCAGGAAGTCCCCTTGCTTAATTTTAACTTTGGCGCTGACATCTACATGAGACAGCATGGTTAAAACATGTTAAAACAAAATTACTCCAGATTTATGCTTCTTCTTTACACAGGATTTTTTCATAAATTGCAGGAGTATTCCCAAAAATATGTTCAACCGGCAAAAAAGACTTTTAATTTTATTGTTATTTTCAGGCCTTAATCTGATTTTTTTCACACAAACCAGGTCGCTTGATTTTTATATAAATGAAGGGCTGCAAAACAGCCCCTTACTGAAAGATCTTCATAACCAGTTAAATACAGCCTCTTTAGATACTCTTCTTATAATGGCTGCAAAAAAGCCGCAGATAGAAGCGGTATCACAATTATTATATTCTCCCGTTTACGATAAATTCGGTTATGATGAGATTATTACAGATGGTGGAAATTATCAGGCAGTAGCTGCTGTATCACAAATCATATTCAACAGGAAGGAGACCGAAAATAAATACAAAGAAATCGGGATTCAGGGCAGGTCAATCAGCAATACAGCAAAACTTTCTGTTGCAGAACTGAAGAAAACCATTACTAATCAGTTTCTCACATGCTGTTCAGATTTCAGTGAGCTTTCATTTAACCGGTCATTTTTCGACCTTATGCAGGGCGAAAATGAAATTGTAAAACAATTTGTTACTAACGGGATTTACAATCAGACTGATTATCTTTCTTTACTTGTCGAGACACAGGGGCAAGAAGTGCTTGTTAATCAGCTTCGTAATCAATACAGGAAAGATTTAAGACTTCTTAATCAACTATGTGGTTTAAATGATACGGCAATTTATGAGCTTCAATTGCCAACAATTGATTTACTTGGTGCTGTTGATATTAAAGGCTCACCGCATTTCAGACAATTCATGCTTGACAGTCTGAAGATCCTGAATGAAAAAAGCACAATAGACATAAGGTATAAACCTAAAGTCAGGTGGTTTGCTGATGCCGGTTTTCTGACAAGCACACCGTTGAATTTTTACCGGCATTTTGGTTATAGTGCGGGTATCAGCCTGTCTGTTCCGATTTATGACGGAAATCAAAAAAGTATTGAAAAACAAAAGCTGGATATGTCTGAAAATACAAGATCGTTATATAAAAACAATTTCATAAAACAGTACAATCAGCAATTTATACAGTTGAACGAAGAACTGAAGGGAATGCGGGAGGTAAAAGCACAGCTTGAGAAACAAATGGCAACATCAAAACAGCTTACCGCTTCATTAAAAGCACAACTTGAGACCGGAATAATCCGGATGACTGATTATATAAACTCTATTAAAAATTTCAGAAACATTAACAGGAACCTTAATTTAGTGAGCATTCAGATTCTTCAGATCATTAATGAGATGAACTACCTTATAGTACAATAATTAACTAAGATTGAAATAACCCGGGAAAAAACTATCATAATGTTACAAGGGAATATTAAATACTGCACTTTTCTTTTTCTTGCCGGTTTTATTCTGACGGTTTCTGCCTGCAGAACCTCTACAATTAGTACCGGAGTGGGAACTATTGTCAGGACCCCTGTGACTGTTGTCCAGGTTACTTTTAAACCGATTTCGGAAACAATAGAGTTGCCGGCTGTAACTGTCTTTATTAATAAGAATATAATCAGGTCTGCAACAACAGGTACAATTGATGGCATTTCTGTTGCTCCAGGAGATTTTGTAAGCATCGGACAGCCTCTTTTCACTCTCAAAACCCGTGAAGCATCAGCTGTCCGGAATTCCCTGCAGGGTGATTCAAGTCTCGGTTTTAAAGGTATTATTAAGATCGTATCTCCAAAGGAAGGTGTAATAAGCACAATATCTCATCAGAACGGTGACTACGTACAGGAGGGTGATGAGCTTGCAGTAATTTCCGAACAGAATAGTCTGGTTTTTATCCTTGAAGTACCATTCGAGATGAAAAGCATCATTGATAAAAGCAATAGCTGTACTCTGAAGCTACCGGATAATTCGGTCATTACAGGAACAATTAAGGGAAAGCTCCCCGAGATGGATGTGCAGTCGCAGACTGTAAAGTATTTTGTTAAACCAGCTTCGGTCGGCAGGCTCCCGCAGAATCTTATCGCAGTTGCTACTATTGTGAAAAGCAGTAAGAAAAGCGCTGCAGTACTTCCGAAACCGGCTGTGCTTGGGGATGAGACACAGACTGAATTCTGGGTAATGAAACTGATTAATGACAGCACAGCCTTAAAAGTTATTATCAATAAAGGTATCGAAACCAATGATGAAGTCGAGATAACTGATCCTTCTTTTAACACAACTGACAGGGTAATTCTGACAGGAAATTACGGGCTTCCCGATACTGCTTCAATCGTTATTATACGCTGAAGGGATGAAGAATTTTTTTCTTTCATATAAGAATCCTGTTTCTGTAGTTCTGGCTTTAATCATTGCCGGAGGATTTTTTCTTTATGAACGGATCCCCACTTCTCTTTTCCCTGAGATAACTTTTCCTAAAATCAAGGTAATTGCTGACAATGGTGAACAGCCGATCGATAAAATGATGGTCTCAGTGACCCGTCCCCTGGAAGATGCCATAAAGCAGGTGCCTGATCTTAATATGCTCAGGAGCACCACCAGCCGGGGAACATGCGAGATATCTGCTTTTCTGAACTGGGATGCGGATATCAATGTCAATCAGCAGATGCTCGAATCGAGGATATCGCAGATAAAAAACCAGCTTCCTCCCGATGTCACTATCCAGATTGAAAAAATGAATCCTTCTATTCTTCCGGTTATAGGATACACAGTGGAAAGTGAAAAAAAATCACCTATTGAGCTAAATCTGATTGCCACCTATATAGTCAAGCCGTTTCTGTCACAGATAGAGGGAGTCTCGTCGGTTGGAATAATCGGCGGAAAAACAAAAGAGTACTGGATTGAGCTCAACCAGCAAAAAATGATGGTCTTAGCCATCACACCCGAGATGATAAGAGATGTCCTGAGTCAAAACCATTTTATAAGCTCAAACGGGTTTCTTTCCGATTACCGCAGGTTGTACCTTACCGTGACCGATGCAGCCCTTTATAACCTGGGAGATATTAAAAACGCTGTTATCCGGAATGATGGTAAAAGGGTAATAAGAATAAGCGATGTCGCTGAGGTTAATGTCCGGGAAAAAACAGAGTATACCAGAATTAATGCCAATGGCCGGCAGGGTCTGCTGGTCGCCATTTTAAAACAACCTAACGCCAATCTGATTAACCTTTCAGAAAAGGTAGCTGAAAAGAAGAAGGACCTTGAAAAGATTCTTCCGCCTGATGTCCATCTCTCTTTGTATTACGATCAGGCCGATTTTGTCCAGAGAGCGATCAGGAGCGTAAACGACAGTATCTGGATAGGTCTTCTGCTTGCAATCCTGGTAGCAATAATGTTTCTCAGGTCATTCCGTGCAAGTACCACAATTCTTGTGACAATACCGGTAACCCTGTTTTTAACTATTATAGTCCTTTACAGTATTGGATATACTCTGAATATTATGACTTTCGGTGCAATTGCGGCAGCGATCGGACTAATAATTGATGATGCTGTTGTGGTTGTTGAACAGATACACCGTACTCATGAGGAATATCCGGAAAAACCCTCCAGACAGCTTGTCCATCAGGCAATTAATTACCTGATTCCTTCAATGGTCGGGTCATCATTAAGTACTATTGTCATCTTTTTCCCATTTATGCTCCTTGGTGGTGTAGCCGGTGCATACTTTAATGTGCTCACTAACACAATGATCATTACCCTGGTTTGTTCATTCCTGGTTACATGGATTGGCTTGCCGGTAATATATATATGGCTTTCAGGATTCAAGCCCTTATTTCACACAAAGAAACAGCCGACTATAAAAACTGTAAAAAGCAGGACATGGGTGAACTTTTTCATCAAAAATCCTGCTTTAAGTATCCTTTTTCTGATCATACTTGCAGGTTCAATAATTTATATTCTTCCAAGACTTGAGACAGGTTTTCTTCCTGAAATGGATGAAGGATCAATTGTGCTTGATTATAAATCGCCACCGGGAACCTCTTTGGATGAGACAGACAGGATGCTTAAAGAGGTTGAAAAGATAATTGTAGCAATACCGGAGTTCGAAACCTATTCTCGGAGAACTGGTGCTCAAATGGGGTTTTTCATAACCGAACCCAACGACGGTGATTTCCTTATTCAATTGAAAACTGACAGAAAGAGGAGCACTGAAGAGGTAATTGATGATATCCGTAAAAGGGTCGAAGCATCTCAGCCTGCTTTGCAAATTGATTTCGGCCAGGTTATAGGAGATATGCTTGGAGACCTGATGGAATCAGTTCAGCCAATTGAAATAAAAATATTTGGCAGCGATCAGGACAAACTTAATGAACTATCAGCACAGATTGCTCTGGAAATTGAAAACATTAAAGGAGTGGAAGATATCTTCAACGGAATCTTAATTGCCGGTCCTTATATCGATATTATTCCCGATCATAATAAACTGGCACAGTTCAATGTCACACCTGCATCATTTCAGTTCCAGCTGCAGACCTTGATGGAGGGTAATATTGTCGGAAGTGTCCCTGAAAAGGAACAACTTACAGCTATCAGAATGATTTACCCTTACAGTACAAAGAACGGTCTGAACCAGGTAAAGAGTCAGTTTATTTTTCTCCCTGACGGCAAGCTTAAACCGCTTTCAGGTTTTGCTGATTTCAATGTCAAAAAGGGTGTCGCAGAATTTAACCGAGAGAACCTTAAATCTGTTTCTATTGTCACTGCAAGACTTAATAACCGGGATATAGGGAGTGCAATTAAGGAAATTCAGAATGTAATCAGCTCAAAATTTTTCCTTCCACAGGGTTATCATATTGAATATGGAGGTGAATATGCAAATCAGCAAAAATCCTTTAGTGAGCTTCTGATGATACTGATACTTTCAAGTCTGCTTGTTTTCTCACTTATGTTGTTCCTTTTCAAGGATTTCAGGGCTGCATGCACAATACTTTTAATTGCAGTTTTCGGGATATCAGGAAGCCTCATTGCTTTGTTTATTACCAACACACCGCTGAACGTCGGAAGTTATACAGGACTAATCATGATTGTCGGTATAATCGGTGAAAATGCCATCTTCACCTTCCAGCAGTTTATGACAAGCAGGGCTAGCGGTTCAGTTGACGAATCGCTTGTATATGCAATCTCCACAAGGCTGCGACCAAAGCTTATGACTGCCTTAGGTGCGATCATAGCTCTTCTGCCTCTTGCCACAGGTATCGGAACAGGAGCGCAGATGAATCAGCCACTGGCAATTGCCGTTATTGGCGGGTTTATTATTGCCCTGCCTCTTCTTTTAATCGTTTTCCCGACCTTATTGAGAATAGTTTACAGATCAAAAAACTCCTGACAGTCTATTGACTCCTTGTTTTCCCGCAGATTTCGCAGATTTCCGCAGAACAAATCGCCGCTAGCGAGGATTTGACTTCGTCGAACTCGCAGTAGCTAGCGCGGATTTGTAATCCGTGCTTAGTGCTCTGCTCGGTTGCAATCCGTGCTTTCCGCTCGGTTGTAATCCGTGCTTAGTGCTCTGCCCGGTTGTAATCCGTGCCTTTTGATAATGTTAAGCATGCACTGGAAGAAGCTTGTGGCAAACATAATAATATGAGGTTATTAGGGATTTACTTTCCTGGGGATAATAGGATAAAACCAGGAATATTTGTAAATTAGTAAAAAAGTTAAAACAATGAGATTACGACTTACGAAGGTTGATGAATTTCAATTTTTAACTTGTGTTAAAAACGAAGTTTGGGGAAGTAATTCAGCTAGATTTTCAGATTGGCAAATTGGCAATTTACTTGCGATTATTGTCGAAAAACAAATTGCAGGATTAGCAGAAGTCTCTAGTGCCCCATTTAAGTCAGATACAATCGTTTGGGACAATGGACTATTTCCATTCCGTATACCTTTAAAATTTAAGTACCTTTTTGACAAGGATCATAGACCGCATATTCTTGGAAATATACGAGATGCTTTGATAAACGCATGGACAACAAGATATGGTTGGGGAATATTAAATCAATATCTATTAGACGAGACAAATGCAGAAACAGTTATCAAAGAGATAACTATAAGAGAATCTCAAAAATCTGATATCCTAGAAATTATCGATACGCTTATAGCTGACGCCAAACTAAATAGAGTCGAAGAGGCTTACAAGAAGGCGACAGGAAAACGAGGTCGCCCAAAAAAGGAGCAAATGATAATAGAAATTATAAGTCAAAATGAGACAACAATTGAAATTGAACCGTTAACAAAACAAGAAGAATCACTGCATTCAAAAGCACAATACATATTATCAAGAATAGGACAGATTACTGGCTGCAAAAATTTTATTGCATCAAATGACAGGAAACGTAAATATAATAATATAGAACTAAATACTTTAACCTTACCAGTTCTACCAAATCTAGGATTAAATAAAGATGCCACTGACCGAATTTCAAGAATTGACGTAATATGGTTGAGACAAAATGCTGCAGTTTGTGCATTTGAAGTTGAAACTAGCACCAGTATTTATTCTGGTTTGCTTAGAATGTCCGACTTGTTATCAGTTATCCCCAATTTGAATATTAAACTCTATATCATTGCCCAAAATGAAAGAAAAAACAAGGTATTAAGTGAGTTGTCAAGACCTACCTTTAGAAAAATTGGTTTAAATGATTACTGCGAATTTATCTCGATTGAAGATTTAGAAGCTTTATTAGCTAAAATAGAAAATTATGCTGGCTATATTCAACCATCTATCCTTAACACAATAGCAAAAGGATTGGACGATGAGAATGGTGATAAGACAGAATAAAAGCCGGGAAATAATAAAAAATGCATATGAATTCAGAATGTTCAAAATTGTCTCAAGATGAAATGATAATTAAAATTCTTGAATTTGTCTATAAAAACAAACAGATTCATTATATCTCTCCAACTGTTATTAAGGCAAAACTTTTCCCAGAACTTGAACTGAATGAAATAGAAGATTTATTTGGGGGAATAAAGAATAGAAAAGTCCCTGTCATAAGTCATGTTTTTCAGGGGAGTAAACATCATATAACATACAGAATGGGTCTTGAGGATTATACAAAGGAATATAAACAAATGAGAAAGAGGGAAAAACTTCACAGGATTGTAGAATTTCTTTCAACAGAAAGTGAGAGGCTTAATAAACATTCTTTTGATTCAGGAGAAATAGTAAAAGCATTCATACCAGAGTTAAGCATTTATGCAGTAAACACATTTTGTAAAACTATAATTAATAATGGTGACTTAATAGATTGTACAACGAAAGATGAATCAGCAAGAAAAATGATAGCCGTTATGGTAATTAATGCTACTCACGATGCATATCATACCAAAAAATATTTAGAGGAAGACGAACCAATTATTTTGCCGATTAATCAGAATATTGTAACAGGTGATAATATTTCCATGATTGGTGGTAACAACTATGGAGAGGTTAAACAAGAAGACCATCAAACAATAAGAAAACCTAAAATCAAAGGTCTCCCGTTATGGGCACAATGGATAGCATGGATAGTTGGTATTTTACTCCTTATCGGTACAATCTTACTATTCTTTATTTAGTCAAGCCTGATTAAATAAAAAGCGGCATCTCCTAAAGTGTGGAAAAATAGTCTCGCTGCAAAAAATTAACTGTCTGATAGGTATTGAAGGAAATAACACCGGAGGTGTTCAATTCCAATAGCCACAGTTTTATCTGTGGAAAGGGAGACCAAATGTTATTCAACCCCGGAGAGGGTTGAATAACATTAAGTTATCAGATACTCATCAATATAATCAACAGAATGTTCTTTCAACAAGTTAATTAATTCATCCTTAAATGAATATATCTCATGATGTTCCCTTTGGTTTTCAACATATCTGATAAGATTAACCTTTGAAGAAATATGATATGTGAATGCACTGTATCCAACCTGCCAACCAGTAAAGTGAGAAAACAATTTACTATTTTCTAAAACCATTTTATGACTTGCCATCTTTATATCCTTGACTAATAAAGAGAGTGCCACAGTTGGATGAAGATGTGTAATGATATGAATATGAGTGCTTGCTCCCCCAACGATGTATGAATGACAGGATTTGTTTTTAAGGATACCGGTAATATATGAAAAAAGTATGTTCTCGTTTTCCGTTGTCAGAAAGGGTGTATAGTCTTTGCTTCCAAAGACCAGTTGATAAAGAATCTGGGTGTAGGTTGACATATTTATTTTATTTAGCAGCGGATACAAATTTACTAAATGTAATCAGATCATACAATTGAATTCATTCTGCTTTGATATTCAGGTATCATATTTCTTCATGGTTATAAAGGTTATTGGAATTCAATCCCTCCGGGATTGGACACTTTTTATACTATCATCCCCGGATGTAACCGGGGCTATTGGGATTTAAAGCCTCCGGCTTTATCGGTTAATTCTACAGTATTTGCTATTCTTTTATCACGCCGTTAGCATTGATTTAGCTGCGTCGAGCTCCCTTCGGTCGGTTAGCGAAGCGTAATCCGTGCCTTCTGAGAATGTCAGGCATGCACTGGAAGAAGCTGCTGGCGACCATAATAATATGAAGTTTTAGGGATTTAACTTCCTGGGGATAATAGGATTAAACAATAGAAATTATTAACTTAGTAAAAAAGTTAGCTGAATAATCAAGTTGGTATTAATGGTTAAAGGACTTCATCAGGATATATAGATATACTTAAAATAATTATGAAGAAAACTTTCCTTTTTATAAATTTAATAAACTTTAAATCAGAAGAAAATGAAAAAGATCTGTTATTTCACACTGCTTGCCGTAATGATAACTTCAGGATGCCAGCCAAAGGTCCAGAATAAGCCCGTAGACCTAACTTTGGTCAAAGAAGAAATCACGGTCCTGATGGACAAGTATCTGAATGCGTTTAATTCAAAGGATGTCAATACCCTGACAGCATTATTTGCTGATAACGGATTGTTTTGCGGAACTGATCCTACAGAATTAATGGATAAGAAAGCATTGTCAGATATGATGACCCAAGCACTTGCTGATACATCTACAATTTGGAGTTATTCTGTTGATAAACGTGAAATCCGGGTTGCTGCAGATGGTAGCTCTGCAATTGTACTGGAACAATTTACAATGCCTGGAATAGCCCCGAAGATTCCAACGCGTCTAATATTTCATGTAGTAAAAGCCGGAGATAACTGGATGTTAGATTTTATTAGTTGGAGTTTTATTCCTAAAAATGAGGATATAGTAAAACTAAATAAAGCATTAGAATAATATTTGCTTGTAAATATTTATATCTATTGCGGAGATTAGGAACAAAAACCCAGCAAATGAAAAAACCGGGATTTTCTTTGTTTCACACGTTGGGAATGTCATATTAACTTAAATTTTTGATTAAATTAAAATAGTACCGGGCAATGTGGTAGACACGGCTTGTCCGTCCTATCCACTGCGGTAGCACGTTGCTCCAGTATCGAACCGAAGCAAGATTATTTTAGCGGCTTAAGTGAGCGAATTCACTGTGAAACGGCCTCCGGTTTCGTGCTGACCGAAATGTCCGCGGATACCTTCCATGTACCATTCACCTTGCGGTAAACCGTGACATACCTGCCGTGGTCCTCTTCAGTCCCGCCAGGCCCCAGACCCGTCTGCGTCCAGCTTCCATACTCAATTGCCAAATCGCCTGAAGCGGCAATCTCGACGCGATCAGTGATCCAATTCGAAACCTCCTTGGGATTTTGCTCCTGGGTTTGGGTTACAAGCTTCTGGATTGCAGTCTGACCGACAGCGGGCTCTTGATTCTCCCGGAAAGCTACTCCGTTATCGGAGAATAGCGCAGCCTCAGCGGCCGCATCATGGCTCTTCGATATTTCCAGCCATTTCATCGAGATTGAGCGAATAGCCTGCTCCTCGGCATTTAAATCTACCTTCTGCTTCTCAGCCTGATGTGCACAGGCCGTCAGTACGAAAAAAATGATGATGCTGATAAATCTGGACATAGTTACTTCCTTTCAATTTAGATAGATGATTGTTAATTGTTAGTTATGGTCTGCGAATTCAAATATCAGAAATATTCCAACCCAGGTCAATAAAACTTTCAGTTTTCTCATGAATATATATAATCTACAGGCTGACAACCAGAAAGATATTTTTACAGGCTGATAACCAATCGACCTTTCAGGTCGCCTCATCATACAATTTCAGATATGGCTATGATTTAAAATGTGGTGAGTAGAATTTTGTTCACTTAAATAAAGATTCTAAAATGCTTGCCGCATATCATAGTGCCTACACACTTATTTTTCAATGCCAACTATTCCAATTTGTTAAGATTAATTTGACGTTGGCTTTTTTATTTTTGTAACTTTCAATTTTTAATTGATTTACAGTTATTTAATTACTGTCTTATAACCACGCCCTAATCATATGAAAACATTTTGTTTAACCATAATGATTGGAGTATTTCTTATACTCTGTATAAATGGAATAAAGGCACAAACAGGAACTCATGCCGAAATATTAATGAATGCACTGAAAGCAAAGGACCTCACAAATGTCTTGGTAAAGGTGCGAAATATCGATTCAGTTAATTATAGGGACAAAGGTGGGCGAAGTATATTGATATATGCCTCAGAAAGTGGTTATGCAAAAGTGTGCAAAATATTAATTAAAAAAGGTGCAAATTTGAATTTGCAGGCAACTGATGGTACAACTGCCCTCATGTACGCTTCCTTCATCGGGCAAGTCGAAATAGTAAAACTGTTGCTGGATAAAGGGGTAAATTTGGATTTGCAGGCAACTGATGGATTCACCGCCCTGATGCAAGCTTCTTTAAATGGACATGTAGAGGTCGTTAGGCTATTGCTTGATAATGGTGCACAGTTTGATTTGCAGAGCGATGATGGAATAACCGCCCTGATTATGGCATCGCAAAATGGGCATTCGGAGGTGGTAAAGTTACTACTGGAAAAAGGGGCAGATTTGGATTTACAAAGCACTGATGGAACTACCGCCTTGATATGGGCTTCAATTAAGGGACATACTGAAGTCGTAAAACTGTTACTGGATAAAAGGGCAAATTTGGATTTGCAGGCAACTGATGGACTCACCGCCCTGATGCAAGCTTCTTTAAACGGTCATATAGAGGTCGTAAGGCTATTGCTTGATAAAGGTGCAAAGTTTGATTTGCAGAGCGATGATGGAATAACCGCCCTGATTTTGGCAGCGCAAAATAAGCATTCAGAGGTGGTAAAGTTACTACTGGAAAAAGGAGCAGATTTGGATTTGCAGTGTACTAATGGAGCAAATGCCTTGATAATTTCTGCTCAAGACGGGCTAATAGAAGTCGTAAAATTATTAATTGATAAAGGGGCAAAAGTGAATTTACAGGCGACATCTTATAAAACAACCGCACTGATACAAGCTTCCCAAAACGGACATACTGAAGTCGTAAAACTATTGCTGAATAAAGGGGTAAATTTAGATTTGCAGAGAGTTAATGGAATAAGCGCTCTGATGGTAGCTTACCTAAACGGGCATAATGAAATCGTAAAACTATTGCTGGATAAAGGGGCAAATTTGGATTTACAAAGTGCCGATGGAACTACAGCCTTGATGTGGGCTTCATTAAAGGGACATACTGAAGTCGTAAAACTATTGCTGGATAAAGGGGCAAATTTGGATTTGCAGGCGAATGATGGTACGACAGCTCTGTCTATAGCTGCCCAGGAGGGGCAAACAGAAGTCGCAATGCTATTATTAGATAAAGGTGCACAGCCTGATTTGCAGAGTTGTGATGGAATAAGCGCCCTGATGAAAGCTTCCCAAAATGGACATATTGAGGTCGTAAGGCTGTTGCTTGATAAAGGTGCACATTTTGATTTGCAGAGAACTGATGGATTCACTGCCCTTATGGTAGCTTCCCTAAACGGGCATGCTGAAATCGTAAAGCTATTGCTGGAAAGAGGGGCAAATCTGGATTTGCAGCGAACTGATGGAGTAACTTCTCTGATTTTGGCTTCGCAAAATGGGCATACAGAAGTCGTAAAGCTATTATTGCAAAAAGGCGCAAATCCAATTTTAAAAACCAATGAAGGCAAAACGGCTCTTGATTACGCAGGAAATACAGATATAAGGGATTTGATTAGTAATATTAAAAAGAAGAATAATATTATTTGCCTTTAATACCGAAAGTAATTCAGTGTTTATTGTTTATATGAAATCCTGAGACGGAATTGGCACTGATATTATCGAATGATTTGGTCTAATGTATTAATTTACTGCTAATTAACTGATATTTTACCTCATCATTGTTTGTTTGAAGTGGCTATGATTTAAAATGTGGTGAGTAGAATTTTGTTCACTTTAATAAAGATTCTAAAATGCTTGCCGCATATCATAGTGCTCAACACACTTATTTTTCAATGCTAACCATTCCAATTTGTTAAGATTTATTTGACTTCGGTTATTTCTTGTCGTAACTTGTATCAACAAACTAATTTTAGTTATTTTAGTTTTATTCATTAACAAAAACCCAAACAAATGAAAACAAAACTTATTTTTCTGGTTTTACTTATCGCAAGTTTTTCATGCGGGACGAATAAATCTGTCTCCGATTCTGAGAAGGACAAAATAAAAGTAGCGATAAAAGAAGTAGTAAATACGTTTATTAAAGGATGTGAAGAGGCAAATTTTGATATGGCTATTGAACCATTTTTTGATTCACCAGATTTTGTTTTCATTAATAATGGAAAGACTTTAAGTTACAAAGAAGTAGTGGATGGTTCTAAACCTGTTTTCAATACACTTTTAAATCAACAGATTACGATAATCGATGAAAAATATGCATTTCCTGATAATTCCACCGTCCTATATACAGTAAATGTTAAGAGTTTAGCTAATTACAAGGATGGTCATTCTCTTCTTGCAGACCCAGAGGTATTGCTATTCATTTTTAAGAAAATTGATAACAGGTGGAGAGTGATTTATTATGTTGATTCTTATGTTGAGCAAAGTGTTAAAAGCAGCGGGAGTTCGAATGAACTTAATCAGGTTGAATTGCATAAGTATTTCATTGGCTATTGGAAAATAGACGTGGCTAAAGACACGACAGTTTTTTGGGATGTGAAATCTTATGGAACGGGATTGGAAGGTTATTTTAAGTGTGTTACAAAAGGGAAAATATTTATGGAAGGAAAACAAATTTGGGGGTATGACAAAAGTATTGATAAATTCATTATGTCTGATATGGTTAAAGGAATGGATAATGTGATTTATTCAACTTGGTTCACATCGAAAAATACAAATGAAATGGTTCTGCTTAAAGATATTTCCAATCCCGAAAAAGCACCTTTAAAACGGGAAGTGGAAATCAAATCGCCTGATATGTTTTTAAACAAAACGATAGTAAATAACAATATTGTCAAAACCGATACTTACATTCGGGTAAAAAACTAATTTGAAATATGAAAATCTAATTGTTATAATTTCATCTGAATGCCCTGAGATTTAATATTTCAGGGTATTTTTATTAAACCATTTTTGCCGAAAATAGAATCTTGTATTGGTCTAATATGTTAATTTACTGATGTTTAATTGAATTATTATCTCACCAATGTTCGTTAAATGCTGCACTTGTTGGTGGTGGTACATTTCCAAAGTCCGGGGAAATATCCCTGGGTCATAACGGAATGTTGTTCCCCGATGAGCTACCTGAATTCAAATGAATAGTACTTGAGGTTATGTGTCAGCCTCCTGAAGGCAGGGTAATAACTATATTTTATTTTAAATTGTTAAAACGTAAAAGTTTATAACTTTTTTAATAATTATTTAAAAAAAACCGGGGCCGCCTGAAAGAAGAAGATTATAAACACCGGTACTGCTTTCCCCATTTAAAGTGTTCATCTGCAATAATCTAAACAGCCAAATCAAACAATAAATCCGAGGTACCTGCCCTTAAGATTTTATTGTTAATTTATTAACAGCATGATTTTCAGAATATTAATATCGATTCGTGCAATTAAATTGAAAATAATAATATAAATTCGCAAAACATGAATTTGCCAGTGCAGAAAATTATCGAAATGATAGATATTGTTTTTAAAATCAATTAAAAGAAAGAATCATGAAAAAACTATTTAAGTTACTCATCCTGTCGGTTTTTCTGACCTCGACAATTAATGTATTTGCTCAGACTGTTTACAAAAGTAAGTCAGAATCAAAGTATCACCTTCTTAGTTGCAGATACCTTGAACAAAGCCATGATTCTCTTGATTTGTCTTTTGCTATAAAGAATGGCCTTTCTCCGTGTAGTGTATGTAACCCCCCAACTAAAGTTGGCCAAACAATGAAAAGTAATGCTGCTCCAATGAATATGGGAAAAACTGAGATGAAGCAGCAAATGAATTCAACAACAAATATGGCCGGTCAACAGTGCGCTTTTGTAATGAAAGATGGAATGAGATGTCCAGAAAAGGTAGTAGCAGGTTCTATTTATTGTATGGTACATAAAAAGTAGAAGGGAGCATATTTTTTAGTTTTTCTGCATCAGCATAAGGGATTCCTTCCTTGCATTATAGCCAGTATTGTTATATTTTTTCAGAAGTTTCCAATACAAACTTAAAGCATTATTTATGTATTCCGTTTTTTTGTCTTTTGAAATGAGATTTATTTCATTAAAATAATATTCTGCAGCTTCATTTATAGACTTTTCATCATTTAGTTTTAATACATCGTTGAATTCAAGTATACCATACTTAATCTTTTGTGAGATTGAAAGCGTCTGATATGAATTCTCGGTCTGGAATTTTTTATGAGTTTTCTTTATTTCCCAAAGTCGGGCTGTTTTATCCCATGAACCGGTAAGTACACTCTTCCCATCGGGAGAGAAGGCAACTGAATTAATACGATCTTCATGACCTTTAAATACCTGCAATATATTTCCCTTAAGGTCCCAGAGACAGGCTATATTATCTTGCGACCCGGGCATATTGAAACTAATTGCTGAACAAACTGTCAGGATGTTTTTGCCGTCGGGAGAAAAAGCTACTGAAGTAACATATCCATCATTTCCTTTAAAAACCTGCAGTACATTTCCCTGCAGATCCCATAGCCGGACCGTCTTATCCCATGACCCGGAAAATACGTTTTTGCCGTCGGGAGAAAAGCCAACCGAGTTTATGTAGCCATCATGACCCGGGAACAAATGCAGCAGAGTTCCTTTCAGACTCCATAGACGTACTGTTTTATCCCATGATCCTGTAAGGATACTCTTGCCATCAGGGGAGAAAGCAACTGAATTAATACTTCCTTCATGTCCTTCAAACACTTGGACCACATTTCCATAAAGATCCCACAGGCGCGCTGTATTATCATTCGAGCCCGTCAGGATGCTTTTCCCATCGGGAGAAAAAGCAACTGCCCAGATCATATCCTCATGTCCTCTGAACACCTGAAGTATTTTTCCATCCAGATCCCATAGCCTGGCAGTTTTATCAGTTGAACCGGTAAGAATACTTTTACCATCAGGAGAAAATGCAACTGCCTTGATCATATCTTCATGTCCTCTGAACACCTGAAGTATTTTTCCATCCAGATCCCATAGCATGGCTGTTTTATCGTTAGACCCGGTCAGTATACGTTTGCCATCATGTGAGAAGGCTACTGAATTAATCACTTCATCATGACCTCTGATCTCCTGCAATACAATCCCCTCAAGGTCCCAGAGTCTGGCAGTTTTATCACCTGACCCGGTAAGTATGCTTTTACCATCTGGAGAAAAAGCCACTCCCTCGATTTCTGCTTCGTCCCCTTTAAAAACCTGCAATACTTTCCCTTCAAGGTCCCATAGCCTGGCAGTTTTATCCCATGAACCTGTAAGAAGACGCTTACCGTCAGGAGAAAAGGCTATTGAAGTAATAATATTTTCATGCCTTTTAAACACCCGGAGAACATTTGCATTTATGTCCCAGAGCCGGGCTGTGCTATCTGTCGAACCAGTAAATATGTCTTTCCCATTTGGTGAAAAGGCTACCGAAGTAATACCACTATCATGCCCTTTAAACACCTGCAATATATTTCCCTGCAGGTCCCATAGCCTGGCAGTTTTATCATTAGAACCGGTTAGTATGCTTTTGCCATCGCGAGAGAAGGCTACAGAAGAAATAATATCTTCATGCCCTTTAAAAACCTGTAGTTCATTTCCCTGCAGGTTCCAGAGCCGGGCTGTTTTATCCATAGAACCTGTAAGTATGGTTTTACCATCGGGCGAAAAGGTTACTGAATAAATTATACCCCGGTGCCCTATAAACTCATGAAGTAGATTTCCCCGAAGGTCCCAAAGCCGTGCTGTTTTATCCATAGAACCTGTAAGTATGCTTTTACTATCGGGCGAAAAGGTTACCGAATAAACTATACCCTGATGCCCTTTAAACACCTGTAGTAAATTTCCTTGCAGATCCCAGAGACGTGCTGTACTATCCCGGGACCCTGTCAGGATACTTTTTCCATCAGGAGAAAAGGCTACCGAAATAATACTGCTTTGATGTCTGGAAACTATCTTGTAAAAATTAAAATCATAGTAAATCCTGTTGAGATTTTGAATAATTTCCGGATTAACTGAATCGATACTAACTGCATATTCTGCGAGCCTTAATGCAATGGTAGGGTCTGCCTCAACAACTTTTTGTGATAAAAAATTATAACTGTTAGCTCTTGCCCTAAGATAGTTTTGATTTGACTTTTGTTTTTCTCTGAGAGCCCAAAGAGTAAAACCGGATAGAACTATAATAAGTGCCAACGCCGCGACACTTACAATGTTTCTTCTTCTTTTCCTCGACCTGCTTATTTCATTCTTACTCTTATGAATGAAAGATTCAGATGGTTTACTCAGGTACAGTTTATCTTCATACGGGGCAATGTATTTAAGATCATCAGAGGTAAGAAATCTCCCTCTTTTTTCGTAAACAGAGAATGCATTATCTATAAACTGCCTTACTTCAATAATGTCCTTCTCAATGGCTGTGAACTCCTCATATATTTTGGCGGCCAGACTATCGTGTCTCAATTCGAAATGGCCCGCCTCGTCTCTTTCCCTGAGTATGCGTAGATCAACGAATTTGGTAAGGTATTTTAAAAGATCGGCTTCGGCTATCACTGTGCCAAAAGTCCCGATCGAATCCAATATTTCTGATTCATTCATTTGTCTTTTTGTACCCAGTACAGAGACAAAAGATTTAAGTATAGCCATCCCTGTATCAGGGTCATCCAACTCCCTTATCTGCTCCTCAAGGAATTGACCCAGCAAATCAGAAACACTTCCCGCCCTGGAGAGAATCTCTTTTGAAAATTTTACGTTATCTATTCCCTGTTTCTCAGCTACTGCAATTCTGAAAATACGGTCGAGGTAGATCTGCAGAAAGGTAAGCTCTATCTCATTCCCGGCGGGGCAAAGCTTATCAATAAGTTCTTCGGAGAATCCTGTTTCTGTTTCAATATCATGAACTTTGCATGGACCTTCAATTGCATGGAGTGCATTTGCCCTCTTCATCTTTTCCACTCTGAAACGATTGGAAAAGATTTCAGGAAGATCATATTCAAACTCTGTGATTCCTGCCAGAAACTCCTCTCTGATAATAAATATTACACGGCATTGAGTTTCTGATTCAACGACTTCTTTTATTAGTTTTATGAAGCCTGTTTTTTCTTCCGTTGATCCAAAAATAAATAGCTCTTCAAACTGGTCGAAGATGAGATAGACCGGTTTAAAATGGTCGAGGTAAATAGATTGAAGTTTTTCAGAAACGGACAGGTTTTTCTTTAAAGGGGTAAGCGACTGCTTATTAAAGGTTTCGTTCAGGCTTTCAATAATATTGCTGCCTCTGCGCACATTCACAGGCAGCCAGTCGCTGTCATCGAACCTTGATGCCAGCCCGCAATTAATAAGAGATGATTTCCCGGTTCCGGAGACCCCATAAACAAGCAGTATTTTGCTCTCAAAAATTCTTCGATAGAGCTCAGTAATTTCCTGGTCGCGGCCGAAAAAGATCTTACGGTCTTCGCGGGTGTAACTGTCGAGAAATTTAAACGGGGATGTTGACATACTTAGTTCATTTTTGAAGCACCTCTTTTATTCTTTTTGAATCAGTTTTAGTGAATCCTTCCTTGTATTATACCTGGCATTCTTATATTTAATTACAAGTATATTGTACAAATTTATGGCATTGTTTATGTATTCAGTTTTTTTGCTTTTTCCAACAGAATTTATTTCTCCATAATAGAATTCCGAAGCTTCATAAATGGCCTTTTCATTATCCAGTTTTAAAACATCATTGAATTCCAGGATACCATACTTAACCTTTTGTGCAACTGAAAGCTCCTGATAAGCATTAGCTGATTGAAATTCTTTAAGGGTTTCCTTGATATCCCAGAGACGGGATGTTTTATCCCATGAACCGGTAAGAATGCTTTCTCCATTTGGAGAAAATGCTGTTGAACTAATAGTGCTTACATGGCCTTTAAACACCTGCAGAAAATTCCCGTGAAGGTCCCAGGTGCGAGCTGTATTATCATAAGAACCTGTCAGAATGTCATTACCATCGGGTGAAAATGCTACTGAAAAAACTATACTTTCATGCCCTTTAAACACCTGTAATACATTTCCCTTCAGGTCCCAGGTGCGAGCTGTATTATCATAAGAACCTGTCAGTATGATTTTACCATCTGGAGAAAAAGATACAGAAGAAATACCATTTTCATGCCCTTTAAACACCTGCAATACATTTCCCTGCAGGTCCCAGGTGCGAGC
>JBGOZX010000006.1:0-64346 GCA_041480425.1 Bacteroidia bacterium | reverse complement strand
CCCTGTTTAATTGCAGCCTCATAAGCATCCCAAACAGAATCGACTGCCATAAGTGATGCATCCTGAATAAATAGCGCATTGACATGTCCGGGAGGCATACTCCTGGTAATCTCAGTTCCGTGGACCAGAATCAGATTTCTGTCCCTTGCATAGTCCTCTGCAATTTTCCATGCTGCATTGAAGTCGACGGGAATATAATCCTCTTTGGGCGTATATTCAAGATGATCGGTGATCGCAATGGCATCCAGCCCATCGCGTAGAGCTTCATCAACCCTGACCGTAGGCCAAACACTACCATCAGAAAAAACAGTGTGCATATGAAAATCGCATTTCAGGGTAACATATCCCGGAAGATCCGGTAAATGAACAATTTTCCTTTGCCCATTTACAAACGAAGTAAGTGATATAAGGAGTAAAACAATGAATATCAGTCTTTTCATACCTGGTTATTGTTTAGTTTTAGCTTTTTACTTATGATTTTAGTTTTAATCCAAACCCACCCCATGCCCTGCAGTCTGGCTCCCAGGAGGAGATTTTTAATAAGACTTTTCAACGCTTCAACTTTTTCAACTTTTGTCTTTTTCCTTTTATCTTTTGTCTTTTACATTAACTCTTCATAAAAATAAGCTATTTTCTGATCAGCATCATCCCAGGTGAAAATCTTTTTTTTCTTATTCAGCCAGTAATAATTTAGTATGGCAAAATCACCGGCGCACATTGTAGTATGAACAAACAGAAAGAGCGACAAACTCCATTTCCATATACCGGGAAGATTGAAAATAAGGAAAAGAAGGACAAGGCTTGTTATCAGGAATGGGATTATAGCTACAACCCTGAACTGAGATGAAGTGGCAACATGCCTGTGTGCTGTAACATAGAACAAATATTGTTTAAGATCCATACCAATTCTTATCCTTTTAGCTCCTGAAAAATAATAAGGAATTACGTGCAATGATTCATGAAAAGGTATGTACAGAACCGGAAAGACGACCAAGCCTAACAATGAATGAAAAAGTAAGCTTTTTGTCGGGAAATAACCACCGATATTTAATCTTACAGTAATAGCAATTCCCAGAAAAACAATACATATCGACCAGAAAAAGGCCATTAATCCCGATTTTCTTCTGATATAATCGAGCACAAAAGTTACCAGTTCGCTGTAAGGAATTGCAAGTATTTGCCTGTATCTTGTCTGATCTTCAAGATCTTCCACCTGTAATGCCATAAAATAGCTTTTAACAAATTTAGCTTTTTGGAAAGGCATTACCAAGGGAATGACGGGTAAAAAGTAATCAATAAAATCTATTAATCAGGCAGATTCAGCCGGTTAACAATATCCTTAAACCGGGGATCATCGTACAACGGTTTGAAATAAATATCATATCTCATCCATGGTACAAAATCCTGATGTTGTTTGTAAGCATATTCCAGGTAGTAGATGGCTTTATCCTTATCTCCCAAAGTGGCATAAACTTCGGCAAGACCCCAGGCATACCAACTATTAAGGTTTTTTTCCATCCCGGCAGCAACTTCCAGCGCTTTTTCTCTCTGGCCGGCACGGGCATAGGCAACACCCAGGCCACTTTCATAACCTGGACTGATTGCCAATCCTTTCTTTTGCATTTCAATTGCCTCATAATGCATACCCATTTCTGAATAGGCGGATCCCATTACATAAAATGCAGTGGTATAATTGGGATCCAGGTCAAGTGTCTTGCGTGCCTCTGCTATTGCTTCCTCATTTCGTCCGATAAAAGAATATAACCATGCAAGGTAGCTTGTGCAATAAGGATTCAATGGATCAACTTCAACTGCCTTTTTCATTTCTGCTACTGCCTCATCATTTTTCCTGGTCAAAGTAAGAAACCATGCATAGGTATAATGGATTGAAGATAAATTCTGGTTTAGAGCCAGGGAACGTTTTAAAGCACGCTCAGCAGCAGGAAAGTTCCATTCAGTATAAAGGTACCTGGCCGCCAGAACCGTATATGCTTCCGCCAGTGTTGAATCAAGTTCCATGGCTTTGAGGGCATATGCTTTTGCGCGATTAGAAGCATCAGCGGCAGCAGGTGAAACATGACCGGCATTGCTATACCCAAGCGCCAGTCCAAGATAAGGCCTCGGATCGGTAGGATCTATAGCTATTGCCTCATTAAGATATTTAAGTCCCTTTTCAAATCCTTCCGGGGTTGGGGTTACCTGATTCATCCAAAACTTTCCTTTGTTATAGGCGTTAATAAAATCCTGATTATCAGATCTGGTACTGGTAAGCTTTTTCTCTTCCTGAGGTGTAAGCTTGATCTGGATACCATCGGTAATACGACGGGTTATTTCGCGGTAAATAGTCGTGATATTATTCCTGTTTTGATTAAATGTTGAGCTCCAGATATACTTTTCTACCGGAAATGCCTCAATTAGTCGCACATTAATCATAAGGCTGTCTCCCGATCCAACTATAGATGATTCAACTATATTATTGGCACTTAGTTTTTTAGCGATTTCCTGAATGGACTCCTTACTATTCCTGAACTGTGATGTTGAATAGGTGGACTTTACCACCAGACTACTGATCTCCCACAGATGACTAATTATTGCATCCTGAATTCCTGCAGCAATGTATTCCAGTTCAGGATTGCCGGTATTGTTGGAAACAGGTAAAACAGCAATTGCTTTCTTTATTAATTCAGTTGCTGATATTTCAGTTTTTGCTTTTTGAATCAACTTTGGATAGAAAAACACCAGAGCCAATACTATCAGGATACCAAATGAGACTAATAGGATAGCTGTCCTGGATACTAGCTTGCCGGGAGCTAGCTTTTCAATAACTGATTTGGACTGATCTACAGTGTAATCTGTAAGGTCTTTAGCATGATGTGCTTTTGAGATCAATTTTTTCGAATCCGGGTTAAGGCAATAGATTATTTCCTTGATAGCGTTTGCTACTTTATTTATCTGATCACGATAAAAAGTTTTATTTAGGTTCTTATCAGGATTATCAGTTGGTTTTAATGGTCTGTTAACCCCGGCACTCTTGTAAATAAATTCAATTGACCTGAGCCTTCCCCCTAATTCATTCACAAGTAACTCATTGTCCGATGCATCGATATCATGAATCTTTATCGGGATAATCCTGCTGGCGACGTTTCCACTGGTAAGTTTTATGTCTCTTCCAAACTGATCTTCGCCGGCCATTTTGTTAAAAGCAACAAATTCATTTTGCCAGGCAAAGCTTTTTGGATCGCAGTATGTCTGGGAAATGACTGGAATAAAGACAAGTGATTTAAGTTTACTCTCGAGACTTTTATCAACGTTGTGTGTTTCCAAAATTCCATCATGTGGATTTTCATCGAAGTAAATAGAGACATCTTCCTTGAAAGTAGCCTCCAACTCTTTTTTCAGATTGTCAACAAACTCCGTTACCCAGCCGTCATATTTGTTGTCTTTCTGACGGTAGCTAATGAAGATGTCGTACTCGTAACCCGATATAATGCTTGCCATTGGTTAAAGATTATTATATTACATTTCTTTTGAGCTGTTTAATAAATCTATGTCAAAATTAAACCTTAGTTATATTAAAAGCAATTTTATTTCCCGCTTACCAAATTCCTTATTTCATGCAGGAAAGAAGGAATTTTATACAAGATTATAATCTATTTAAAGGGGAGGTTCATTCTTCGGCAAAGATCCTGAAAACGCGGATCTTTGCACAGATTGTCAACAAACTCCGTTACCCAGCCGTCATATTTATTGTCTTTCTGACGGTAGCTGATGAAGATGTCGTAAGTGTAGCCTTCTAATATGCTTGCCATCGGGTAAAGATTATTTCAAAACGATCTTCGGAGTTCTAATTACTTCTTTATCAAAATTAAACCTTAGTTGAACTAAAAGCAAAAATATATTTAACACCTCTTAAACAGCTATTAAATACCCTCAATCTCAGGTTCTTTTTCTTTAAAGATCAGATACCAGTTACCGTTTTCAATAAGGGCTTCTTTTCCAATGACAAAGAAAAGTTCTTCAAGATAAGACTGTCTCTTATTAGTTTCCATCTGTAGATTGTTAATTTCAATAATCTTTGCTTCGGCCCTCTGGTAAATAACATGCATCAGTTCATACTGATTCACCAAAGGCTCATACCCTTTCATCTGAATATATGCCTTAATCAGTGCAAACAGGCTAAGAAAAATTCCGATAATCACCAGCAGATAGCTTTGGTAGTTATTCGTTTCATAGAATTTCCCAAAAAAGAAAATTGAAATAAGAAGAACAAATGCTATAACAAATGATATGTTTGATACTTTATAGTAGAAGCCTATTCGCTTTGTCATCTTTTTGATAGATGACTCAAAAAAATCTGCCTGGTTTTTTACCCAGTTATCAGTCAAATCATTTATTGTTTCAGAGGATATAGATTTGTTATGGTATGTAATCCCATAAATGGCTGAAAGAATATGCTTTACCCAGGTGAATTCTTTCCTGTGTATTCTTAAGATATAATCAGAAACATTTTTTTCTATTCCTGCAATGTTCCAGTAAAACTGGATCCTTAAAGCTTCTGCCAATGTCCTGTTGTATAAGTATTTTTTATGATTTTTTGTGGATCCGGAATAGAAATAAACCAGGGTTGCAACTCCGATAAGAAGCATGGCAGCTCCTAAAACCAGTCTGTTCATCCACAAATTGGAGTAAATCTCCAGAGTCAGGATTAAAAATAAACCCAGAACAAATAGCCAGATAGTTATAAGAATATCTCTTTTCCGGAATTGCTGAGATAATAAATCCATTATTGAATACCAGCTTAAAATCGATTTCTGAGGAGCATTGAGTTTTTCAGGATTATTGAATAAGTAAGATTGTGATTTTTCAAATTCCGGTTGCTTAATGATTAATGAATCTGAATTGATTTCCTCTATTTTTTCAAGGGCATCTCTTAATACAGAATCTTTTAAAATCCGATCAAGTGATAATGCATCCTCCTTCATAAGATTGCCGGAAACCTGAAATGATGATTTGCTCCTTTTACTGGGTAAAATAAAAACAGTTCCGTCATACTCAAATGTGCTTTCGGCAACAGTATCATCATCACCAGTAATTTTATGTTTTACTATATCGCCGGTTCCTCCTGTTTTCCCTGCTTCTCCATCCCAGAGGGCAATCAATATTAAGGAACTGTCTGCCACAAGTTTTCCGGTTTTTAAATATTGCTGAGGCCTGTCAATTACTTTACCGTCATACCCGATGCAGAAACTTCTTTTTGCCTGTTTCAGCAATTCATCAAACTCTCTATCAGATGCGTCGCTAAAGTCATTTTTATACTCTTTTATTTCAAATGGCATCGGAACAATCAGTTCGAATCTTTCCCTGTAATCTTCATTCTTCCTCTTCAGATCCAGGAAAATATTTGCAACATATCTGTCGGCACCCTCTGCAATTGATGAAAACAAATAGATCGGAGAATTAGGGTATTCTGTTGCTAAATCAATAAACAATCTTTCGATTTGTAATCTGTGTTCTTCAGTAGTTATTACATCAAGATGACCGACGACACCTACAGTAATTGGTATCCTGTTTGATTTTAGCATTACCTGATTTTAATTAAGTGTTTTTTTTGTAAACTATTTTTAACTAAAATGAGAATCTGGAATCATTAACATTTTTAATTTGATTTTCTTCGTTTGCCCCTTACCCTAAAGGGTGCGAAGAAAATCAATTACTCCCTTTAGGGGCAGGGCAAATAATTGATTTTCATGCACCACATATTTTTTGTTAAAGATAACCGATAGTAAATTTAACTAATAATATATTCGACGTTGTTTTATTCTATTCAAATTTAAGCCCGGGTTTTGTTAAAAGCAAAAATTTGTTTGACATTAAAGTAGAGATTGATTTGATAATAACAGAAAAGTGAAGCATGAGCTTCACTTTTCCTCAGGTACATTGACATACCTGCACCTGCCTTGAACCCCTTTCCAAAGCTTATTTTATTAAATCAGAGATTTATCCGGTTATTATTTCCCTTTAACCAGCGTGATTGTTCCTGTCCAGTGATGATGTGAATTTGGGTCCAGATCACTGTTATAGTCATCGGACATGATAGTGCCTGTTGCCCCTTCAAAGCGTCCTGTACCCCCCAGAACAGTCATTGGATCTTTCCAATATGAATTCACATAATCAGGATGGTAATCCAGCCTTCCCATCATAACCTGTCCCTCGCCGGAAAGAAACAGCTTATCACCATCAGCAGCAACAATATATAAATCAGCCGGGCCATAGACCCCGGTCGCCACATTGCAGCAGAAATCAAAGTATGCATAAGTCTTTCCAAGATGAGTAGCTGTCCCATTAGCAGTAACAATTATATGATACATATAAGGATTCTCTTCAGAATAACCACAATTTACATCCGGCTCTTGCAATATATACTCCCCGATAAGATCGGCTTTAAACGGCATGGTCACCATTACCGGCTGGTCATGACCACCATTCATGGTATTTCCTAAAGGTACATCGCCCCAGAACCGGTCCGATTTCGAGCAGGCAAACAACAATCCTATTCCTGCAACAAAGAATAAAAGTCTTTTCAATGTTTTCATAACTTTACGGTTTTAATTTATACTAAGTCTAATTAACAATTTAAATCTTGTTTTTATAACTGACTTTGCTGCACATTCCAAAGATTGTTCTCCGCGTACAAAAATCAAATAAAAAGCCCCCCGCGATGGTTCCAGAGGGCTTAAATAATTTTATCGAATTTTACATAATACTATGATTTATTTAAATCCCCCTTCTCCAACCAAATTACATTCATAGACATCCCCATGATAAGAAGTCCATTCACCATTAGCATTGACTGTATAATGGAATGCAAAATGTATGATTGCAATCAGTTTACCATCCCTTGATAAATGATAAATTCCTGGTTGGGTGAAAGTTATTGCCTTCTGCCCCCATTCATCCCATCTTACGTTATCCATATCTGGAGTCATATTGGATATAATTTCCATATAATACTCCAGCCCATCTGATCCTGTCATAGTGCCATAAATCTTGACCTGGCGATGATTATTCATAAAAGCCCTTTCAACAGTCAGCACACCTGTTAAGCTTAGATCCAGACATTCAAAATATAATTCGTAATTATTAGGAAACACTTCCCTGACCGGTTTCTGACTGTTGGCGTTATTAGAGGCAAAGCCTGCAATCAGCAGAAGAACTGCAACAATTTTAAGAGTTTTCATAGATTTATCTTTTAGTTAAACAATAGTCTTATAATCCAAAGTTCGGACAGAAAAGAATGCACTACATAGAAACTATGTTTCAAAAACTTTAAATTTTCGATCAATTATTGAAATTGTGTTTCAAAAAGTTGAAAAAAATGTTGTTGATTGATTATAAAGGTCAGGAGGACAACATAAAAAATCCTTTTCTATTTTGCTTTTCCTTTATTGTATTGTGATAGCCCTACCTCTTGGAGGATCTTAATAAAGCCAGGATCGTCACGCACGAAATCAAAATCGGGATTGGTAGTGATAAGGTCGAAATAATGATAAGGTATATGCTGAGATTCAGAGGCCTTTTTTAACCAGGAAACAGATTCGTTCTTATTGCCAAGGATGGCATACCACCAGGCAATGTAAAAAGGATGTCCATTCATTCCTTCAAGCGGAACAGGTTTCCTGATATTAAAATCTATAAGCCATGTAAAAAGTCCTTTAATACCCGATTTTTTATATGCATCAGATATCTCATTTTCATATTCATTTGTCTTAAGATATCGGTTAAAAATGTTCTTGAGTTCCCTGGCTGCATTCTCCCCTTCGCCCAGTTTTACAAAATGAATAACGAATAACCAGTCATTATCAAGAGAATATTGATTAAGGTCGCGACCAATAAGACAGGCATCAATGCCTTTCTTATGTTTCCCTTCAAAATAACAGATCCATGAATTTAAATTATGTGCCAGCCAGAAATAAGGTTCCAGCTCCAGAACACGATCCATATGTACGCGTGCTTCTTCAATAGGTCCGGTAATCATCAACAACTGGGCATACCATTGATGTGCAACGGAAAAATTCGGATTCAGCCGGATGGAAGTCAGCAATTCCCTTGTGGCCGCCCCGAACTTTCGTTCAGGATATATAAGGCAAGCCCCCTTGACAGCATGTGCTTCGGCACAGGCTGTATCAATTTCAAGAGCCTGTGCACTGAAATCTCTTGCTTTCCGGATTCCTTCATAGTATGGCTGATACCAGCCCCAGGCCGATAAGTTATACCAGGCATCAGCCAGACCTGCATATGCTTCCGCAAAATTCTCATCAGCAGCAATCGCCTTTTCATAATACTGAAGGCTGGTCATAAGTCCCGCTTTACTGATATCAGCCCTCTGTTCGGAATAGGTTTTGTTAACCAGAAACCGTGCCTGCAGGTAATAATCGTAAGCTTCAGGGCTGTTGGTAGGCATTT
Organism: Bacteroidia bacterium; assembly: GCA_041480425.1. Taxonomy (GTDB): domain Bacteria; phylum Bacteroidota; class Bacteroidia; order Bacteroidales; family VadinHA17; genus LD21. The sequence goes on along the minus strand of JBGOZX010000006.1, from coordinate 55,883 downwards.
TTTCAATTTGCCTGATCTCTTCAAGAGAAAGAACCGATTTAAGTTCAATGGCAATTTTTTTTGCTATGTCGCCTGAAAGTTCTAAGATATCGGTCAGTTCGCCCTCATACTTCTCAGAAAGTATATGCTGATCATTCCGGGCGTCGATCAACTGAACAAAAATCCTTACTTTATTTTCATATCTGAGCACACTTCCTTCCAGAACATAATTAACATTAAGTTCCCTTGCAATTTGAGGTGAAGTCATTGGATTTCCGCGAAAATGTTCCGCAGTGGTTCTTGATCTTACACTTATCCCCCTGATCCTGAATAAGTGATTAAGGATGTCTTCCATTATGCCGTCAGCAAAATACTGATTTTCAATATTATCACTGAGATTCTTAAAAGGTAGCACCACCATTGATTTTTCAGGATTCCGCATAAACAGTACATATAAAAAATAAACTAGCAACATTCCGGATAAAATACTAAATGATGCAATCAGTAAATTTTTGCGGTGAAGTCTTTTTGAAACTGATTTAAAGTCATGCTTTGATTTTAGTTCTTTATAAGTACCTGATTTCCCAGATTGTTCATCAGCCAGATTATTCAGAGATTCTGAGGTTTCCCTTTTTCTGACTTCCCCGGGAGGGAAACCGAAGTATTCATGGAAGCATTTATTGAAGTAAGTCGGACTGCCAAAACCGACCCGGAAAGCAATCTCTGCAACTGTGCCTTCGTTATTCTGCAGCGTCTCCATTGCCCTCTGTAAACGGATCTCCCTTATAAACTGAGATGTATCCTGTTGTGCGGCAGACTTCAGTCTTCGGTGGAGGCTGACACGGCTCATGCCTGCTTCCTTCGCCAACTCTTCAACGCCGAAGTTTTCATTAGCCAAATTAGCAAGGACTATATCGGCAAGCTTCCTGATAAATGCCTGATCCATGGAAAGGGGCTCGGTCATGGCAGTTATTTTCAATTAATTAAAATTACTAAATATTTTGAGGTGAGTCAATTGTTTTAATAACTAATTGAGTAATAAGACAACTAAATTTATTTCAATTCTCAACACACTTTCAGAATCGGAATCGGGTTTTATTAAATGGCCCATTATTTGATACCTTTGTCAGAAATATTCGACTTAGTGAGAGTTGTTTTTTCAATATTATTTTCACTGCTTTTGTTTACCGGAACTTCCGGTCAGACTGATACCAGTAAGCAGAAAAATGATACTCTGCCCGACCGTTTTTACCTTCTTCATACTATCGAGAGGAGTGGGGTCAGCCTTCCTGAGATTGAAATAAAAGAGGTGTACGTTATTGGCCGCCCCCAGACATCCAGAAAATTCCCCTATTGGAGGTATGAGAGACTAATCTATAACCTTAAAAAAGTATATCCTTATTCATTACTAGTCAGGGAACGATTGAAAGAGGTGAATGAAGGACTTGAAAAGATACCTGATGAAAAAGACCGGAAGAAATATATTAAAGAGGTCGAAAAAGATGTTTTTGGTGAGTATGAGGATGATGTGAGGGATATGACAATAACCCAGGGTAAATTGCTTATTAAGTTGATTGACAGGGAGACAAAGAATACTTCATATACACTGATTCGCCAATACAGGGGTGGCTTTTCCGCTGCTTTCTGGCAGGGTATTGCCCGCATTTTCGGAACAAACCTTAAAGAAGAATATGATCCAATTGGTGACGATGCCCTTATTGAAAGGATCTTACTTGAAATCGAGGCAGGTAAATTGTAGTAACATCGGAACCATAAATTAAGTATGAAGAGGATCTTTATTGCAGTAAAAATCGAAGCAGGAGCAGAGCTGCTAAGGATGATCTCCTCGTTCAAAGCATTGCTTGGAGCCGAAAGTATCAAATGGGTCGATCCCGGAAATATTCATCTGACATTGGCATTTCTTGGAGACACTGAAGAGAAAAGAATTACAAATTTAAGCTCAATGCTTAAAGAAAAATGTACTGATTTTGGTGATTTCGTTTTTATTCTCAAAGGAACCGGTATTTTCAAAAGTTACAGGGAGCCCAGGGTAATCTGGGTTGGAATCAAGTCATCGGAAAAATTACTGAAACTAAATGATCTTATAATGAATGAATTAAAAGATGCGGAATTTAAAACTGAGGATCGTCCTTTCAAACCTCACCTGACACTTGGGCGAATAAGATCGTTAAAAGACATTGATAATCTTAAAACTGTTCTTGAAATATACAAGAATACCGAAATTCAAACTGTAAATGTAAAAGAAGTGGTCCTCTTTGAAAGTATCCTCAGGCAAACAGGCCCACTATATAAACCGTTAGGGAAATTTAATCTGTCATAACTTAAAAATACTAAAGAATATCCGGTATGAGGTTTGAGGTTTGTGGTATGAGGAAGAAAATTTTCCCAAACCCCGACCTCACACCCCATACCCTTAGTAATAAACAGGAGTTATTTATTAACGAGTTATTATCCCTGTGATTCCTGAATCACAATTTTTTTAATTTTGTTAGGTGAAATTTCACGACCTGATTATTCAATGACAGATTCATTCGAGGCAAAAGGCAAAAGAAAAAAACTTGTAGAAGAACTCCGGCGCAAAGGGATAAGTGATGAGGAGGTTTTAAGAGCAATTAACAGGGTCACCAGGCATGATTTTATGGATCCTGCGTTTCTTAACCATGCTTACGTTGATAAAGCCTTTCCAATATCATCGGGGCAGACAATTTCACAACCTTATACAGTTGCCATTCAGACATCTCTTCTCCAGGTAAAAAAGAGAGACAAAATTCTAGAGATTGGAACCGGTTCAGGGTATCAGGCTGCTGTACTTGCTGAATTGGGTGCAAAAGTATATACCATAGAACGTTACAGAGAATTATTTTTGAAAGCTCAAAGAACATTGACATCTCTTGGATATACTGCTGATTTTTTTTACGGCGATGGATATGAAGGTAAACCTCAGTATGGCCCTTTTGATGGAATAGTCATTACTGCTGCTGCCCCTGAGGTACCCGAAAAACTCCTCAGGCAACTTAAGACTGGGGGCAGACTTGTTGTTCCTCTTGGCACCAGTATGTCTCAGGTCATGACACTTGTAATACGGGCAGGGGAGGATACTTTTGATTATACATCACATGGTAGTTTTGTGTTCGTCCCGATGCTGAGGGGAATTGTAAACGGGAATTGACATAATATGGAAGTATTCAGACTTATATTTTCACCTATCGAAGTAAATACGTACATACTTGCTGATCAATCAGGCGATTGTGCTATCATCGATTGCGGATGTTATAACAGGAAGGAGTTTGGTGAGCTTACTGATCTCATTCAGGAGAAAAAACTTAATCCTGTTCTGTTATTAAACACCCACTGTCATCTTGATCATATTTTTGGTAACAGGTTCATGCTTGAAAAGTACAACCTCGGTACATTTTGTAATAAGGAAGATGAGAAGAACCGGGAAAACGCTGTGAATCATGCCATTGTTTTTGGATTATCCATGGATACTCCTCCTGAACCTGCAGGATTTTTAACTGATAGCCAGAAAATATCTTTCGGAAAAACTGAACTGACAGCTTTGCATGTACCGGGTCACACAACAGGAAGTCTTGCTTTCTACTTCGAAAATGATAATGTAGTTTTTACCGGAGATGCACTATTCCCCGGAAGTATTGGCAGAACAGATTTACCAGGTGGAAATTATGAAACCCTTATTGAAAGCATAAAAAGCAAATTGTTTGTTCTCCCTCACAACACGGTCGTTTATCCCGGACATGGTGACCAGACGACCATTGGAGCTGAGATCAGGTATAATCCTTATTTTCAGTAACACTGATTCTTTGTTTCCATAAACAGTTACTTATTACTATTTTCGCAGATCTCAAAACTCATTCATTTTTTAGTTGTCATTTCAAAAAGTTTAATATATGTCATCAGATAAGTTTGTAAACCGGCACATCGGACCCCGCGATCATGAATTACCTTATATGCTGAAGTCAATTGGTGTGAATTCACTTAAGGAGTTGATTGAAAAAACCGTACCATCATCAATAAGGCTCGATAAACCTCTCCGGCTTCCGGAGGCCATGAGTGAGTTTGAATATCTTAATCATATCAGAAGACTGGGCTCAAAAAACAAAATATTCAGGTCGTTTATCGGGCAGGGTTATTATGGTGTAGCACCATTGTCAGTTGTTATCCGGAATGTTCTTGAGAATCCTTCATGGTATACATCCTATACACCATATCAGGCAGAAATTTCCCAGGGAAGGCTCGAAGCCCTTCTGAATTTTCAGACGATGATAATTGATCTTTCGGGGATGCAGATAGCAAATGCCTCTCTTCTCGATGAGTCAACCGCTGCAGCCGAAGCCATGATAATGATGTTCAATGCAAGGTCGCGCACTGCTGTCAAAGCCGGGGCAAACAAGTTTTTTGTCGATGAAGATATTTTCCTGCAAACCCTGGATGTTATAACAACACGGTCGAAGCCTCTTGGTATTGAGTTAATAATTGGAAAGTATGAAGAGGCAAGTTTTGATGAAATGTTTTTCGGCACTTTTATACAATATCCGGCAGCATCAGGTCAGATCAGGGATTATAAAGAATTTTCTGAAAAGGCTCATAGTGCAGGATCGCTTGTAGGAGTGGCGGCCGATTTGATGAGCCTTGCACTTCTTACACCTCCTGGTGAATGGGGTGCTGACATAGTGGTAGGCTCAAACCAGAGGTTTGGGTTACCAATGAGCTTCGGTGGCCCCCATGCTGGATATTTTGCTACAAAAGATGAACTTAAAAGAAGCATGCCGGGACGTATTATAGGAGTTTCGGTCGATGCACAGGGTAATCATGCCATGAGAATGGCTCTTCAGACAAGAGAGCAGCATATAAAGCGCGAAAGAGCAACATCAAATATCTGCACTGCCCAGGCACTTCTTGCAACAATGTCAGGAATGTATGCACAATATCATGGACCTGAAGGACTTAAAAATATCGCCACACACATTCAAAGATCAGCCTGTACTATTAACAGCTCATTAAATGACCTGGGATACAAGCAGTTAAATTCGCAATTTTTCGATACTTTGAAGTGGAAACTACCTAACAATATATCTCGGGATGAAATAAGAAAGCTGTCACTGGCAGAAGAAATGAACTTTTTCTATCCGGATGGAAACTCTGTCAGTATAAGTACCGATGAGGTTACAACCATAAAAGAAATTAATACAATAATTGGAATTTTTGCAAAAGCTGCCGGGAAAGAGCAGGTTCTGGTTGACTCATTATGCAATTGCAATAAAACTGAAGAGAGATTCCTCAGGAAGTCACCATACCTTAAAGCTTCAACCTTCAACAGGTATCATAGCGAGACAGAGATGATGAGATATATCAAGCTGCTTGAAAGGAAGGATTTCTCCCTCACTCACTGCATGATATCGCTGGGCTCGTGTACAATGAAACTTAATCCTGCAAGCTCTATGTTTGCCATGAGCTGGCCTGAATTTGGAAATATTCATCCTTTTGTATCTGAAGATCAGGCACAGGGATATTATCAGCTTATGGACGAGCTTGGGGAAGCATTAAAGGAAATTACAGGATTTTCTTCTATATCTTTTCAGCCCAACTCAGGTGCTGCAGGTGAATATGCAGGATTGATGGTTATTCGGGAGTATCACCTCACCAGGGGAGAGGGACACAGGAATGTTGTTCTTATCCCATCTTCAGCTCATGGTACAAATCCTGCCAGCGCAGTGATGGCAGGTATGCAGGTGGTTGTTGTTGAATGTGATGAAAAAGGGAACATTGATGTATTGGATTTAAAGAAAAAAGCTGAACAGTATAAGACTAACCTTGCAGGCTTTATGATCACTTATCCTTCAACTCATGGGGTGTTTGAAGTTGCCGTTACCCAAATGTCAGATATAATTCATGAAAATGGCGGATTAGTTTATATGGACGGTGCAAATATGAACGCTCAGGTAGGTCTGACCAATCCCGCCCATATAGGTGCTGATGTCTGTCATCTTAATCTTCATAAAACATTTGTAATTCCTCACGGTGGAGGTGGACCAGGTATGGGTCCGATTCTTGTTAATGATAAACTTGCGGAGTTTCTGCCGTCACACCCTATTGTAAAAACCGGCGGAAGCCATGGAACAACTGCTGTTGCCGGTGCTCCGTTTGGAAGCGGGCAGGTGCTCACAATTTCACATGCTTATATAATGATGATGGGTCCTGACGGACTTACCCTTGCAACTAAATATGCAATTCTCAATGCAAACTATATTGCATCTTCGCTTAAAGACTGGTATAAAACACTTTATTCCGGAACATCAGGTTTTGTTGCACATGAGATGATCCTTGACTGCCGTAGTTTTAAGGCAGAAGCAGGTATTACAGAAAGTGATATCGCAAAAAGACTTATGGACTATGGATTCCATGCGCCAACACTTTCATTTCCTGTTCATGGAACATTGATGGTGGAACCGACAGAATCTGAATCGCTTCAGGAACTGGATAAGTTTATTGATGCATTGAAGTCGATATGGAATGAAATTCAGGAGATTAAAGATGGAAAAGCAGACAAAGAAGATAATGTTCTTCATAATGCTCCTCATACTGTTAAAGTAATAACGGCAGATGAATGGAACCACAGCTACGACAGGCAGAAAGCTGCATTTCCACTCAGGTGGGTAGTTGAAAACAAGTTCTGGCCGTCAGTAGGGCGCATTGATGATGGTTACGGCGACAGGAATCTTGTATGCACTTGTGATCCCATAGATTCATACAGGTTTGAGACATTGAAACTTCAGATAAAACATTAAAAATTAAATTTTTTTTTCTTGAAATTAATTATCAAATTTATATTCTGAACTAATAACCGAGATAAACTGGCTTCATTATGCGAAATTCTTCATGGAATGATCTTATTGCTTTAATTGAAGGCAAACAGCTTAATTATCAACCGGTTGGTTTTATTATCGACAGCCCATGGATACCGGATTGGTACGGAATATCAAAGATTGACTTTTATTCGTCTGATGACCTTTGGTTAAAATCGAACCTTAAAGCCATGAACACCTTTCCTGAAGTATGGTTCATGCCCGGATTCTGGTCAGAATATGGAATGTGCACTGAACCGTCTGCATTTGGTTCACGAATGATATTTTTGGAAAATAACCTGCCTTATGCTGAAAGGATAATTACTGATATTTCAGAAATTGACAGATTGCCCCAACCCAACGTCAGGACAGATGGTTTATTACCATTTATGATCAGCAGACTGAGAAATAATGAGAAAGCAATTAACAGGGCTGACCACCAGGTGAGATTTGCTGTTGCACGCGGTCCACTTAATATTGCAAGCTTTCTGATGGGAACCACAGAGTTTATGATGGCTCTTGCACTCAATCCCGACGGTTCCCATAAACTGCTGAAAAAAATTTCTGATTTTATCTGCGACTGGCTGTCCTGGCAAAAAGAGTGCTTTCCATCAATTGACGGAATTCTTATTCTTGATGATATTATGGGTTTTGTCGGGAAAACTGAATTCAATGAATTTGTAATACCCTATTTCAAAAGAATATTCGAAACCACAGGTGCCAGAGTCAGGTTTCTTCATAATGATGCCGAAGGGTTGATTACTGCAAAATTTCTAAAAGAGATGGGTGTAAATATGTTCAATTTTTCATTTCAACACTCTCTTGGTGTGATTCGTGAACTCTCAGGTCAGGAGGTAGTGCTTGTCGGAAATATTCCCCCAAGGGATGTTCTGGCTGCAGGTACCCCTGAAGAGGTTAACAGGGCCGTGAAAAAGGCTTTTAATGAAATCAAAGATCATAACAGGACTATCTGGTCGGCAGGAGGAGGTATGCCGCCCGATGTTACGGACATGAACATACTGGCCTTCATTGATGCTGTAAAAGAGTGCTCAAAATAATATTTTTATGAAACATTATTTAACTGCTTTCTTTGTTTTTGTCTTATTTGCACTTCCTTCAATATCTCAAAAGGTTGAGGTTCTGCATTTTATAGTCGAGTCTGGTGCCTATCAAAGGATTAACACACCTGTTGATCTCAATCTGGAAGGTATCACAAAAATTGACACAATTTCATTTCAACTATTTGAGAAGGTTAATGGACAATTTACCGAAAAACCTTACCAGATTGAATCCGGATATACAACGCAATTATGGTTTATTCTGGACGGTACAACAGAATCAGGAGAGAAAAGAGAGTTTTATCTGTACAAAATTCCTGATCATCCTTCCCGGAACGAAATTACCGCTGAAGTAAATTCAAAAGAAATTATTTTGAAGAAAGGAAAATCAGAGATCTTGCATTATCAGACTACAATCCTTTATCCGCCTTCAGGAGTTGATACCATATATAAGAGGAACGGATTCATTCATCCTCTCTTTTCTCCCTCAGGAAATGTGCTTACAAGAGTCAACCCTCCTGACCATTATCATCATGTTGGAATATGGAATCCCTGGACAAGGGTTAAGATTGGTGATCACGTAACTGATTTCTGGAATCTTTATGAGAAACAGGGGACCGTTAAATTTACAGGGATCAATTCAATTGTAGATGGTCCGGTTTATGGGGGTTTCCAGGTTAAACAGGAGCATATTGACTTTCAGGGTAAAACACCTGATGAGCTTGCTATTAATGAAGTTTGGGATGTAAGAGCCTGGAATGTTGAACCGCTGATCGGGCTAAAAGCATACCTGGTTGATCTTACTACTTTTCTTTCGGTAGCCGGCAATTCTCCAATTATATTTGAAGCTTACCGTTACGGCGGCGGGATTGGAATCAGGGCAAATGAGGAGTGGACAAAAGATAACAGCACGGCCCTGACATCTGAAGGTAAGACGAGACTTGATGCTGATGGAAGCAGGGCACGCTGGACCGACCTGAATGGTGCATTTAAGAATAACGGGAATTCAGGGATTGTTTTCTTCTCACACCCTGCCAACAGGGAACATCCTGAACCAATGCGTGTATGGCCGATTGATGCCAATAGCGGAAGGGGAGATGTTTATTTTGAGTTCTGCCCGATAAGACTTAAAGAGTGGGTTCTGAATCCGGGTAATGTCTACCGGTTAAAGTACAGGATGCTGGTTTATGACGGTAAGATTGATAAATCGATAGCTGACAGAATCTGGAATGATTTTGCGTATCCCCCGGTAGTGCAAATAATAAGTAAATGATTTAAAGGAAAATATTACTACCTAAACGAAATATTGAAACAATGAAAAAACTACTTCTAACAATACTTCCGGTTGTTCTGGTTTTGTCCTCTTGCGGATCAGGTGGCTCAAAACAACAATCAGGTAAATCCGATGCTTCAATGGAAAATCAGAATCAGGTAAAATTAATCACAGTTGACCCGGGCCATTTTCATGCTGCTCTGGTTCAGAAAATAATGTATGACCAGGTATCTCCAGATGTGCATGTTTATGCTCCGGAAGGTCCTGACTATCTGCAACATCTCGACAGGATAAAATCGTATAACACCAGGGCGTCCAACCCTACTGCATGGAACGAAATAGTTTATACAGGAAGGGATTTCTTTGAAAAGATGCTTGCTGAAAAAGCAGGCAATGTTGTTGTCTTATCCGGTAATAACAGGAAAAAGGCAGAATATATTACAAAAGCGATTGCTGCAGGACTGAATGTTCTGGCCGATAAACCAATGATTATTTTACCGGAAGATTTCCCAAAACTTGAAGAAGCATTCAGGGTAGCGCAAGAGAAGGGTATTCTGCTGTACGATATTATGACAGAGCGTTTTGAAGTGACAACTATTCTTCAGAAAATGCTGTCACAAAAAGAGGAAATATTTGGTAAACTGAATAGCGGAAGCAAAGAAGAGCCGGCTGTCACTAAAGTTAGTGTCCACCACTTTTCAAAGATCGTTTCGGGCAGTCCACTGCTTCGTCCTGCATGGTTTTTTGATGTCGGGCAGCAGGGGGAAGGGATTGTTGATGTAACGACACATCTGGTTGATCTCGTTCAGTGGGAGTGTTTTCCGGAACAGATATTGAATCCATCAGATGTTTCCATGATCGGAGCCAGAAGATGGCCCACTGTTATTTCGAAGGATGAGTTCAAAGGAGTTACAGGCTTTGATGAATTCCCTGATTATCTTCAGAAAGATGTTAAAGACGGGAAACTGAATGTTTTTTCAAATGGTGAGATGATTTACCAGATAAAAGGTGTATATGCCAAAGTATCTGTGGAATGGAAATACCAGGCTCCTCCCGGTAGCGGCGATACGCACTATTCTGTAATGCACGGCACGCAATGTGATCTCATTATAAAGCAGGGAGCAGAAGAGAAGTTTCTTCCGACACTTTATATAGAGAATATTAAGGGATTATCAATGAATGATTTCACTGGAAAACTGAAAGCAGTAATTGGAGAGTTGCCTTATGATAGTCTCCAGATTGAATCAGTTGATGCTAAAACACTGAGAATAAATATTCCAAAAAAATTCAGGGTAAGTCATGAGGAGCATTTCGGACAGGTTACCGCCAGGTTTCTCGAATATTTGAAAGCTGGCAAATTGCCTGAATGGGAAGTACCGGGTATGATAACGAAATATTATACTACAACCAGTGCACTGAAGAAAGCCAGAGAGAACAAATAATATCGGTACAGAGCTCTGGGTTTTATACCCTGCGTCCTGAGTCCTCTGCAACTATTCAGAACAGATTCTCAATTACCATTGAATAAAGATCTTCGAGAGCTATTCCAGCAGCTTCTGCCTGTTTTGGAACCAGACTTTCTGGTGTCATTCCGGGAACAGTATTAATCTCAAGGAACCATGGCTTATTACTGACAACAATGAAGTCAACCCTCACAATTCCCTTACAGCCAAGCAGATCGGAAATAAGCGAACTGAGTCTCTGAATCTCATCTCTAATTATCTCAGGCATATCAGCAGGAGTAACCTCATCAGATCTGCCGGGTGTATATTTAGCTTTATAATCGAAAAACTCATTCTTGCTGATTATTTCTGTAACAGGAAGAACCAGCTTCTTATTCTTAGTCTTTACAACACCGCATGCCACCTCCCGTCCTTTCATGAAAGCTTCGATCATCACTTCATTGCTCTCCTTAAAAGCAGTTTCGATTGCATGCATTAATTCTCCTCTCTTTTTCACCTTGGTTACCCCGAAGCTTGAGCCGCTGTCGTTTGGTTTTACAAAACATGGAAGCCCTGTTTTCCTCATAATTGAACCAGGGTCTGTTGTTTCGCCTTTCCTGATAAGGATAGCTTCAGCCATCTGGATGTTATATTCTTTAAGAAACAATTTAGTTGCGTGCTTATTGAAGGTAAGAGCAGAACAGAAAGCATTGCAGCTAGTGTAGGGAATCCCCATCATGTCAAAGTATCCCTGCAGGAGTCCATTCTCACCGGGTGTGCCATGAATAGCAATGAATACTGCATCAAACCTGATCTTCGAATCATTAACCGCAAGAGTAAAATCGTTTTTGTCAATATTATAATAACGTCCCTTCTGATCTTCCCAGTACCAATTGATACCTCTGATCATGATAATATAAACTATATATCTGGAGGATAGTACTTTACCAACTTCATTGGCGCTCTTAACCGATACTTCAAATTCGGAAGAATCACCTCCTGCCACTATTGCAATAGTCTTCATTTGTCGTTTAATTAGTCATCTCAAATTTATAATAATGCGAATTTAAATCAAATAAATCCATTAACCGCAGAGATCGCTAAGAAGACGCAAAGATCGCAAAGGGGAAATTAAAAAAGTACAAAAAAGTATAATTGAATCCGGATGTTATAACTAATGCCAAAATTCCTTTGCGTGCTTTGCGAAAACTTAGCGCTCTACGGATCAATGTTTTTTAGTTAAGAATCAAACGTGGAATTATCAATGTGATATATTACCTTTGATAAAATTTTTTAAAGTTATAAAAATGAAAAAAGGTTGTTTAATTACAGTTATTATAGGGGGATTTCTGGCACTTATTATACTTGCCATTGTCCTCTGGGGTTCAAAAGTCTATAATGGAATGGTGACCATGCAGGAGTCAGTTACAAGCCAGTGGGGAAATGTTGAAACACAGTACCAGCGCAGAACTGACCTGATCCCGAACTTTGTAAATACTGTTAAGGGTGCAGTAAATTTTGAGCAGGAGACTCTTACAAGGGTTATCGAAGCCAGAGCAAAAGCTACTCAGGTTACCATTGATCCTACGAAAATGACTGCAGAAAACATGCAGCAGTTCCAGGCAGCACAGGGTGAGTTAAGTTCGGCTCTGTCAAGGCTTATGGTTGTCGTTGAGAAATACCCTGAGCTTAAAGCAACACAGAATTTCAGGGACCTTCAGGTTGAACTTGAGGGAACAGAAAACAGGATCTCTGTTGAGAGAAGAAAATTCAATGAGGTGGCTCAGTCATTTAATACTTATATTAAAAGATTCCCCCAGGTTTTTATTGCAGGGATGTTCGGATTCACAGCCAAACCATATTTCGAATCAATGGAGGGCGCTGACAAAGCTCCGGAAGTTAAGTTTTAATTCTACCATAAAGTATGGAAATAAAAGCCTCAACGTTTTTTACAGAAGAGCAACAGGAACGGATAAGTACCGCAATAAAAAAGGCTGAGGAAGCGACTTCAGGAGAGATAAGGGTTCATATCGAAACCCGTCTTTCCGGAAATGTCCTCGACAGAGCCGCCTGGATTTTTAAAAAGATCGGGATGCATTCAACTGATGAACACAATGGGGTTCTGTTTTATCTTGCGATAAAGAACAGGCAGTTTGCTATTATTGGAGATGCAGGTATTAATGCAAGGGTGCCAAAGGACTTCTGGGATAGGGCAAAAGATCTTCTTCAGAAACATTTCAGGGATGAAAAATTCACTGAGGGACTTGTCGAAGGCATACTTCTTGCCGGGAGCCAGCTTAAGGAACATTTTCCGCACTTGAAGGATGATGTCAATGAACTGCCGGATGAAATATCTTTTGATGACCCTGATTAAAAAGTACCAGATGAAAAACAGTATAATGTCAATATTTTTAACTGCGCTTCTTCTGGTCATTTTCTTATCAGGTAAAAGTGTAGCACAGGATTTACCGGAAAAGCCTTTTCCTCCTCGTCTTGTCAATGATTTTGCCGGATTACTCAGCAGCCGGGAGGCTAACGCTCTGGAACAGAAGCTTGTTGCATTCAATGATTCCACATCAACACAGATTGCCATTGTCATTGTATCTGATCTTCAGGGATATGATAAGTCGGATTATGCGCAGCGACTTGCTGAAAAATGGGGAATAGGTCAGAAAGGCCTTGATAACGGCGTCCTTATCCTTGTTAAACCTAAAACCAGCGAATCGGCCAGAGGAGATGTCTTTATTGCACAAGGGTATGGACTGGAGGGGGTTATCCCGGATCTTATTTGTGCTGAAATAGTTGATTATGAGATTCTACCGGCATTCAGAGCTGGGGATTATTATAGGGGACTTGACAAGGCAACAAGTACTCTGATATCACTCGCCCGGGGAGAATTCACTGCTGATCAGTACGGTAAATCGAAGAAAAATGATTTTAAGGGTATTGGTCCAATTATATTTTTTATAATATTTCTGATTGTAATAATGTTTATCCGCAGTAGCGGAGGATCGAACCAGAAAAATATAGGTCGAAAGGGTTTGCCCTTATGGCTTTTACTTACAATGATGAATTCTGGAAGTAACCGTCATAGTGGAAGTTGGGGCGGATTTTCCGGTGGAGGAGGATTTGGAGGAGGCGGTGGTGGCGGCTTCGGTGGTTTCGGCGGAGGCAGCTTCGGTGGAGGCGGCGCCGGAGGAAGCTGGTGACGCAGTATTTCTTATTGGAGTCAGAGTCAGTTGTTTAAAATTAATTTTTAGTTGCATAGAGGACCAAAGAGAAATCAAAGAGTTTCACAGAGGATTTTCTCTGTGGCTCTCTGCGTCTTCTCTGTGTAACTCTATATAATAATATGATTCACTTTCTTTTAAATAAATCTTATTTATATTACTGAATCCCGGCCGGAAATATATTTTCTCCACTTTTCGATTACCTGTTGCATATCGTCAGGGAGTTCTGAATCGAAAGAGAGCCTTTTTCCCGATAAAGGATGGTCGAATGCAAGTGATCGAGCGTGCAGTGCCTGGCGTGGCAGTATTTTAAAGCAGTTCTTTACAAACTGCTGATATTTTGTGAATGTTGTCCCTTTAAGTATATGATCACCACCATATTCATCATCGTTAAACAGAGGATGCTTAATAAAGCTAAAATGGACTCTTAACTGATGTGTCCGACCCGTCTCCAGCTTACATTCAATAATTGAAATATAACCCAGATCCTCGATGACCTTATAATGTGTAATTGCTGGTTTCCCCTGACTGCCATCCGGAAAAACCTGCATTATCTTCCTGTCTTTGATATTCCTTCCTACATTACCTGTTATAGTTCCTTCGGGTGGGTAAGGAATTCCCCAAACCAGAGCAGTATATTTGCGGTACGTAGTCCTGTCGTAAAACTGCTTCGAAAGGCGGTTTAGTGATAATTCATTTTTAGCTACAACAAGAATACCCGAAGTGTTCTTATCAATCCTGTGCACCAGCCCCGGCCGGAGTTCACCTGTCTGAAACAATGGCAGATCTTTAAAATGCCACATAAGAGCATTTACCAAAGTCCCTGTATAATTTCCGTATGCCGGATGTACAACCATACCTGGCTGTTTATTTACTACGACGATATCATCATCTTCATAGACAATATATATCGGAATGTCTTCGGGGATCAGTTCTATCTCTCTGGGAGGTGCAGGCAGAACAATCTGTATAATATCACCAGGTTTAACCTTATAATTTGGTTTGACCTGGTTGTTGTTTACAAGGATATTGCCCGCATTGGCGGCATTCTGAATCCGTGTCCGTGAGGTGTTTTCGAGTCTGGGAAACAGAAACTTGTCTATCCTTAGCGATGACTGTCCAGGATCGATCTTAAACCTGTAATGTTCATAAAGTTCCTGCTGGTCAACTATTTCTTCTTCTGCCATACCCGGATCTACCTTATTTTAACCAGTCGGTTATAGCCTGCCGGTTTACCATTTATGGTGGTAATAACTATATATATTCCCTCACTAAGTGAAGATATGTTAATGCGCTCACTATAAGGCACTTTCATCAATTCACGTCCATTAATATCGATAAAAGTGACATAAGCCGATTGTGATATCGCCAATTCATTCCAATCTATATTTATATAATCTGATGCAGGATTTGGCCATAATCTGAAAGTATTCTTATTATGGTAGTAAGTATCGTCTATCGATGTAGTTTTCAGAGGATCACCTACAACAGGTCTGATCATAACACTACCCTGAACCTGCGACTGATGCCATTCCCCATTAAGCCAGTAAAGCTGCTTCCCTCCATGTGGCGTGTTTATATCGAATCCTGCATTCAGAAAAGTCTCAGAGCGTTGCTTCCAGCCGATATAAAAAATATCATCCACCCTTACCCCATCCGGAAGATTATAAGTGTAAAATCCATTGATTTCGTCACCCTTTACAACCATCAAATCTTCCAGGGAATAAAGTACATTGCCGGGCAGACCGTTATTGTCGTCCCAGATCATAAGATCGAAAGCCCTGATGTTGCTGTTCAGATAGCTGTCGTTAAAGCATATACGCACCGCCCTGATAGTATCTTTCATATAAGATTTAAACCTGTAAGCTACAATTGCGTTTCTTGATCCCAATCCGTTTACCCCGTACCCTCCTTCTGATGATCCATCATCAAATGCAAAATAGTTGTTAAAGATCTGATAATATTGTATTGTATCATTATCCTTGGGATCAAAATCATCTGTGATCAGGGAGCAGGTGATGTGGAAAAGTGCAGAATCATTATTACTGGTGTCATAAGTATATATGAGGTTAGCATTATAGTCAACATTTGTAAGCGGACTTATGTTTGTCGCGCCTGCTGAGAAAGAATGGGACAGGGTATTCTTGTATACATCCCATATCACGAAATTACGGGTGACATTCCTTATTATTATATCATTATTCCGGTAATGAATAGGGATTGCTGAACCCATCTCCTGGAGATAGACCTGTTTGAATTGTTTCCAGGGCATCGCTTCGTGAGTTTTAAGGATCGACCTCAACGGAGTCCGGAAAGCCACATCAGCAAGCGAAGTATCGGCCCCATTCCTGTTTTTATTAAGATACACATAGTCAATATTCCAAATATCACAGTTTCCGATCATGGATGGATCGCTCAAATTTGCGCTCAGGCTTGCATAATTGATAAAACGGAACTTAAAACCTTTCTTCAAATACTGGGACTGATTTATTCTGATAATCACAGGCTTAAACCTTTGTTGTGTTTTACCCTCAGCTTTCCATACCGAATGCCATTTAGCCTCAGCAGGAGCGAAAAACTGAAGTGTAAGGCTATCGTTCACTTCAGGCGGATCGCCAAGTCCTGCCGGCTGATAGAAGAAACTCAGCCAGATATTATCTGTAGCACTGTAATTAAGATTTACTGGCTGGGAAGTAAGGTGATCGGCTTCAAATCCTGTTGAAGAGGCTGTTTCATATAATCTCCCGGAATTATCAATTGCGTCGAAGGTGGCAATTCCTGTTGTGACCTGCTGATCAGAATAGGTGTTGTTAATGAACACAAACTTATCACTCCACCTTTTTAAATCTGGTAAGTATGAATGCTTTGAGAAGTCATCAAAAAAGGGAAGTTCTAGTGTATCAGGTGCAGCTATTCCCTTTGTTTGATCCTGTTTGTTAATCTTTTTTTAAATACTGTAATTTGTTTGAAGGCCGGTA
The DNA here is from genome assembly GCA_041480425.1 of Bacteroidia bacterium. Classification (GTDB taxonomy): domain Bacteria; phylum Bacteroidota; class Bacteroidia; order Bacteroidales; family VadinHA17; genus LD21. The sequence goes on along the minus strand of JBGOZX010000006.1, from coordinate 39,039 downwards.
ATTACCTCCTGGGCAGAAGTGATGAGCGGGGCAAAGTTGAGAATTACAATATATATAATTAATTTTTTGATCATCAGTTTATTTAAGCTGCGCCGGCAAATGATCAACGGCGGGTATTGTGTCAGTTGTTACCAAGGTTGAGTCAGTCTGAATCTTTGCAGAATCAACTGTCAGCCAGAGATATATGGCAGATCCAAGTGGCAGGCTTGCATCATATTTGAATTCTGGATTTTGTTTATATACAAAAGCATTAAGGGTATCATAACCTGTAATGATTGTATTATCATAAATAAATGTGACTAAACTGAGTGATGCTCCAAGGATTTTGTTTTTAGCCGGTTTCAGGGTCATTCCTATCAGATCGGGAACAGGGGTTCGCTGATTACTAAGACCTTTACCCAGAACCAGATCAACAACGGAACCCTTTTGGAGGGAATCACCTTCAGGTATCTCTATGCCATTATGCAACTGCTTAATAACCACATCTATAGATATATCGGGAATATATCTCGGAGTTCCCATTTCCAGCCCTGAGCTTTCGATAAGAGCAATCGCCTGTCTTTTAGGCAGATCAACGAGATTTGGCATCGCAACCATCTCAGGATTAAAAGCATTGATTGTCAGTATAATATTTCTCCGTTTCTTAACTTTAAATCCTGGTTTGGGATTCTGTTCAGCAACACAACCCCGTGGTACAACTGTAGTATAAACAGAGTCGATTATCTGATATCTGAGTTTACTTTTTTTCGCAAGCTTAATTGTCTGGTCCATTGTAAGTCCGACAAAATCAGGCACAGCTCTTGCCTGTCCATGGCGGGTGTAGAAATTGAGCCAGATGAGCAAAACCATTATTGTCACTACAATAATGACAGCAGCCAATCCAAGATTCTTTAAGAATATTTTACTGAGGATAAAGTATTTAAGACTCATACCGGCAATTTGAACATAAATAATAACGCAAATGTAAGGATAAAATTACTTCAAATTTTATTATACAAAGAGTCTCTTTCAACCGGAATTAATCCGGTTTCGCGGATCAAACGGCAAATTTCATCTGTTGTCATCGCCGGGTTTTCATCTTTTGCCCCTGCCATTGAATAGATCTTTGTTGTATCATCAATTGTACCGTCAAGGTCATCGGCTCCGAATGAAAGACTTAACTGGGCTGTCTCCTTTCCTGTCATTGGCCAGTATGCCTTGATGTGAGGAATATTATCGAAATATATCCTTGAAACAGCATAATTACGCAGATCCTCAATTATGTTCACCTCACCGAGATCAGACATAGCATTATTAGCTTTTTTGTACTTCAGTGGAATAAAGGCGTTAAATCCGCCTGTTTTGTCCTGAAGTTTCCGCAGCCTTTCCATGTGGTCGATACGGTGAACATAATTTTCAATATGGCCGTAAAGCATTGTTGCATTAGACGGTATACCAATATTGTGCGCGGTCTCATGAATTTTAAGCCACATTTCAGAAGATGCTTTTTCAGGGCATATCTTCTGCCTTAGCTCTTCATCAAATATCTCAGCGCCTCCCCCGGGTATCGAACCGAGACCATAATCCATAAGTTGCTTTAATCCTTCCTCAAGAGTTAAGCCCGTTTTCCTGATCATATAGTCGAGTTCAATAGCAGAAAAAGCTTTGATATGCAGACCAGGACGATGTTGTTTGATTTTTCGAATAAGCTGACCCCAATAGTGAAGATCGTAAGAAGGATGTACACCCCCAGCTATATGAACTTCGGTAACCTCTTTATTATCAAACCTCTTAACAATGTCGAGCATATCGTCATGACTATATTCCCAACTTTCAGAATCACCGGCATTTTTATGATATGAACAGAACCGACAGTTATAAATACATATATTTGTTGGTTCAATGTGGAAATTACGGTTGAAAAAGGCAAAATTGTCATTGTGTCTTCTTCTGGCTATACCTGCCAAAAGACCCAGCAACGGCAAATCAGCTTCATTGTAAAGTAATAATCCTTCTTCGGATGATATGCGGACACCTGTCATTATTTTTTCGGCTATCAACCGGAGGGCTTTGCAGTCAATATAGTTGGAAAAATGAGTCATTATAGATATCAAAGTCTGCAAAATTAATAAAAAAGATATCTATGAGACCGCTAGCGCGGATTTATAATCCGTGCTAAGTACTTTATTATTGGCACGGATTACGCTTTGCTAACCGACCGGAGGGAGCTCGACGAAGTCAAATCCGCGCCAGCGTTTGACAACATAAAAAAAGTGCCTTATTAAGAGGCACCTTTATGCATTTAATGCAAATGTAATTATCCTTTCAATTTGAGTTCAGGGGAGACAGAAAGTTTTTTTCTCCCCTTTGCCCTTCGTGAAGCCAGAATCCTTCTTCCGTTGGGAGTGGACATTCTTTCCCTGAAACCATGCTTGTTTGCTCTCTTTCTTCTTGATGGCTGAAATGTCCTTTTCATATTTTTAAATGTTTATTTTTCTGTATTGTTTTTATTTGAGAACGCAAAGATAGTTATTTTTTAAAAAATAGCAACCCGCATTATCATTTCTTCAAAAAAATCATACAGCAAGATAAACGATCCTTTTAGTTTCAAAAAAAGGTTCCGAAAAAAAATCTTTAATATCCCACACAACAGCTTTATTTTTAAACTGAGCCAATTCATCCTCAAAATCACCACCCTTGAGATATATAATCCCATTCTTTAAACTGTTTTTGCAGTACGTTTCTAAGTTTTTTTCTGTTAGTCTGACAAATCCGGGGAATTCAGTAACTGCCCTGCTGACCACAAAATCATATTTCCTTTTTTCTTCCTCAACTCTTTTCCGGATAACATTTACATTCGTCAGGCCAAGTTCATTTGCTACAGAAGAGACCACTTTGGTTTTTTTTTCAATAGAATCAAGAAGTGTGAATTCAGAAGAGGGGAACATTATTGCAAGAGGCATCCCGGGAAAGCCACCGCCTGTACCTACATCGAGGATGCGGGTAGTCTGTACAAATGTGATAATTTTTGCAATTGCCAGGGAATGGAGGACATGATGAACATAAAAATTGTCCATATCCTTGCGGGAGATAACATTTATTTTGCTGTTCCAGTCTTCGTATATCTCCTTAAGTCCTGAGAACTGCTTAATCTGGATGGATGAAAGAGAAGGGAAATATCTGATGATATTTTCTGACACTACCTGTTTCCTGTTTTGATGAAAATGTTGTATAACAGCGTTTTAGCCCTGTAAAGTTGTGCTTTAACTGTCCCGATCGGTAGATTAAGCTCAGAAGAGATTTCTTCATAGGAGTATTCTTTGTAATACCTTAATTCAATCAGATCTCTGTAACGTGGTTTCAACTGGTTCACTATTCCTCTGAGAACAGCTATCTTCTGGTCATTAATCAGAGTCTCCTCAGGGTCGGGAAGATCAGATTGGATATTGACAGTCAAATTGTCTATATCATCATGTAAATGATCAATTGAAGTGGGAGAGGTCTGTTTCTTTCTTATAAAATCGATGCAGTTGTTAGTTGCGATTTTAAAAAGCCATGTACTGAATGCAAAGTCTGGAGTGAATGAATCAAGATTCCGGAAAGCTTTACCAAATGCTTCTATTGTCAGATCTTCAGCATCCGATGTATTATTTACCATTTTCAGAAGCATAAAGTAGATGGAATCCCTGTAACGGTTCATTAAGCTGGCAAATGCTTTTCCATCTCCGTTCTTTGCCTTCTCTACAAATAACAGGTCATTTCTGGCCTTATCCGATATTCCATTGACTACTTCCATCTGTTTTTGCCGGAGCCGTACCGGGAATTGCTTAAATAAACAATCGTGTTAATTATGGGAGAAAAGATATCAAAAAATAATGAATATGCTAACAGTCCAGGTTCATTCAGCCTTTTCGACACAAGAGTAAAAACAACTATCAGTGTTATAAGCCTGATACCAAAAATAGTCAGTACAAAAGGCCAAATGAAAAGTTTGAAAAGCAGGATTGTAAACGAAATGTAAAAAAGTGTCCTTGTTGCAGGTTCAGAAATTAATAACATTTTATCCCGTAACTTATAATACCGGGCTGTTGTAAGATGTCTTTTTTTCTGCTTAAACCATTCTGCCAGACCTTTGGAGGGAACCGATCTGGTATGTGTCTCCCTATTGAATTCAACATATGTGTTATACTTAGTAGCATTTGTATTCACAAACAGATCATCATCGCCTGAGATAAGGTGACTATGGGTTCCAAAACCTTTATTCTTAAAAAAAACCGATCTGCGGTAAGCAAGGTTGCGTCCGACTCCCATATAGGGAATTCCGCGAATGGCCATACCAAGGTACTGCATTGCAATGGTCATGCTATCGTACCTTATGTATTTATTCAACAATCCTTTTTTGCTGAAATACCCACCATAGCCAAGTACAAAATCGGTATTATTATCAAAATGAGATGCCATCCCTGCTAGCCATTTGTCAGATTCAGGCCTGCAATCAGCATCAGTGAAAATAAGGATCTCATTTTTTGCAGCTTTAATACCTATGAATTGTGCAAATTTTTTGTTGTGAGTAAACTTTGGATCTTTACATATGTTAGAAATTCTGAGGTGTGGATACTTTTTCAGGTACTCTCCGAGAACTTCAAATGAGTTGTCCTCTGAACAGTCATTTACAACAATAACTTCATAATCAGGATAATCCTGTTCAAGTATCGCAGGCAGGAAGTTCCTCAGGTTTTCTTCTTCGTTCCTGGCGCACAGAATAACCGACACAGGGATCTTACCCCCAGTAATGTCGGAGTGTTTATACAACCATACCGCCAGGTAATAAAAAAGATAATATAATAACTGGATTGTCGCGGAGAGCCCGAACACAGTAAAAACAGTCAAAAAGAAAATATTGTCGCGGAGTATCATTTGACTTCCAAATATGGCAGCAATATTAATAAGATAATCTGAATGCAAAAAGAGAGTTTTAAACAATCGTTTATTAAAACGGAAAATGATCTGCAAAATTATTGATATTAAATTTTATCAGGCTACACGAATAATTACCTTTGTGCTTCCAAAACCAGATTGAATATATGTTTGTAATACAGAGCAGGGATAAGGAAACCAGGGCAAGGACAGGTCTGCTAAGAACGGCTCATGGTGATATTCCTACTCCGATTTTTATGCCGGTAGGAACCGCCGGGACTGTAAAAGGCATTCTGCAGAGAGATCTTAAGGATGACATAGATGCAAAAATTATTCTTGGTAATACTTATCATTTATATCTCAGACCGGGAACAGAAATTTTAAAAGCATCAGGAGGCCTCCACAGATTTATAAGTTGGGAACGACCTATTCTTACAGATAGTGGCGGTTACCAGGTTTTCTCCCTTACCGGGAACAGAAAACTTACTGATGAAGGTGCTATTTTTAAATCGCATATTGATGGATCAACGCACATTTTCACTCCGGAGAATACTATAGATATTCAGCGGATTATCGGAGCCGATATAATTATGGCTTTTGATGAATGTGCACCATTCCCGAGCGATTACAGATATGCAAAAAAGTCACTTGAACTGACTCATCACTGGCTCGACCGGGCAGTGGCCAGGTTTCATGAAACAGAGCCTTTATGGGGTAATGAGCAGTTTTTGTTTCCAATTGTGCAGGGCAGTACATTTGATGACCTTAGAAAAATTTCGGCAGAAAAAGCTGCTTCAGTCTCTTTGGCCGGTAATGCCATTGGAGGATTATCAGTAGGGGAACCTGTGGAAGAAATGTACAGGATTATTGAGATTGTAAATGGAATTTTACCTGAGGATAAACCCAGGTATCTTATGGGAGTGGGTACTCCTGTCAACATACTTGAAGCAATTGAAAGAGGAATTGATATGTTCGATTGTGTTATGCCCACAAGAAATGGTCGAAACGGGATGCTCTTTACAAATGAGGGTATAATTAATATCAGGAACAGAAAATGGATCGATGATTTCAGTCCCCTTGATTCTGATGGCCCTTCTGTTGTAAGTTTGTATTATTCAAAGGCATATCTGAGGCATCTGGTTATTTCAGGTGAAATACTTGGTGCTCAGATCGCAAGTATACATAACCTGGCATTTTATTTGAAACTTGTTACCGAGGCAAGGAAAAGAATTGAAGGAGGCGATTTTAAAAGATGGAAAAACCAAATGATAAGAAAACTTTCAGAGCGATTATAGATTCTCTGAAAATCATAATTATTGATGGCTATATTATCAGGAAATTCCTGGGTACATTCTTCTTTTGTCTTGTGCTGATCCTGACCATTGCTGTTGTTTTTGATTTTGCTGAGAAGATCGATAATTTCATGGAAAAGGAAGCTACTGTCAGGGCAATCATATTAGATTACTATCTGAATTTCATTCCATATTTTGCAATATTGTTTGCACCACTGTTTGTTTTTATCTCAGTGATCTTTTTTACATCCAAAATGGCAGTCAACACCGAGATCATTGCAATTCTAAATAGCGGAATGAGCTTCAGGAGAATGATGTGGCCTTATTTCCTTTCAGCCCTGTTTATTGCGATCTTTACCTTTATGCTGACCAATTTTGTAATACCTCATGCCAATCTTAAACGGATGGATTTTGAAGATAAGTATTACCGTTCTTCAAGCAGAAGGGTACCTGTAATGAATATACACAGACAGGTTTCCAAAAATGTCCTCGTGTATATGGAGTCGTTCAATCCCATAAGTCGTACGGGACGTAACTTTACAATCGAGAAGTTTAGTGACTCCGGTAAACTTGAGTCAAAGCTGTCATCTAATATAGTCAGGTGGGATACTACAAACAAAAAATGGACAGTAATAAATTATAATGTGCGTAATATTAAAGATAAAGAGGAGATAATCACTAAAGGATCTCAGATTGATACCACCCTGAACATTAGACCCAGTGATTTTTCACGCGATCCGGGATTCGTTGGAACTATGACGTATAATGAATTGAACGATTATATTATTCAGCTGGGGCTTCAGGGTTCGGATGAGCTTAAGCTGTTTCTTATTGAAAAACATCGCCGTTTTGCGAGCCCTTTTGCTGTTTTTATACTCACTCTTATCGGTGTCACTCTGTCATCAAGGAAAGCAAGAGGTGGTATCGGGATGAATATAGGGATAGGTCTGGGACTGAGTTTCTCTTATATCCTGTTTCAGCAATTTGCTTCTCAATTCTCACTCAAAGGAAACCTCGGACCCATGCTGGCCATGTGGATTCCTAATATTCTATATTCAATAATTGGCCTGGTCCTTTACAGAATTGCACCTAAATAGATTTCTTAAATAGCACAATTTCTATAAAAATGTATTCATAAAACATAAATTGATTATTTGAAAGTCAGATTTAATTAACAAAAACAGACTTATATGCCACTTAATAAAAAGATACGTGAGTTACAGGAAAAACGTAAGAAGATTCTTCTTGGCGGTGGTGAACAGGCTATTGAAAAACAGAAAGCCATGGGTAAACGTACTGCCCGGGAACGTATTATGGCACTCCTTGATGAAAGTTCATTCAACGAATATGACCTGTTTGTGGAACATGATGCACGCGATTTTGATATGGATAAAAAATCGCTTCCAAGCGATGGCGTAATAATAGGATCGGGGACTATTTATGGTGCACCGGTGGCAATTTTTGCACAGGATTTTACTGTTGCAGGTGGATCGCTGGGACTTATGCACTCCAGGAAGATTACCAAGATAATGGACCATGCACTGAAAATGAGAATGCCTCTTATCGGTATCAACGATTCGGGAGGAGCCAGAATACAGGAAGGTGTTAATTCGCTGGCAGGTTATGGCGAAATATTCTTCAGGAATACAATTTCAAGCGGTGTCATACCCCAGATATCTGTTATACTCGGACCCTGCGCCGGTGGTGCTGTCTATTCACCTGCACTAACTGATTTTGTATTTGTTGTAGATAATATCTCAAAGATGTTCATCACAGGGCCGGAGGTGATAAAAACGGTTCTGGGGGAGGAAATCTCAATGGAGGATCTTGGTGGAGCAAGGGTACATAGTGAAATTACCGGTAACGCCCATTTCTTTGCCCTGAGTGAAGACGAATGTTTTGAACAGATAAAAAAACTAATAACCTTTATTCCCTGGAACAACAGCCGGAAAGCAAGGAATTTTAAACCCGGAGAACCACAAAAAATCTATAATATTGAAAAGATAGTTCCTGATGACCCTACGCTTCCCTATGATGTTAAAGACGTTATCAGGGCAATTGTAGATAATTCCGATTTCTTTGAAATAATGGAGCTTTATGCCAAAAACATTGTAATAGGTTTTGGCCGGATGGGAGGACGTACAACAGGATTTGTAGCTAACCAGCCTCTCGAAATGGCTGGTGTTCTGGATGTTGATTCATCCGACAAAGCAGCCAGGTTTATCAGGTACTGCGATGCTTTTAACATCCCTATTATCACTCTTGTTGACCTTCCGGGCTATCTGCCGGGTGTGGACCAGGAACATGCAGGTGTTATCAGGCATGGAGCAAAGGTACTTTATGCATACAGTGAAGCAACTGTTCCAAAACTGACTGTAATACTCCGGAAAGCCTATGGCGGAGGATATATTGCCATGAGTTCGCGTCATCTCCGTGCCGATTTTGTTTTCGCCTGGCCATCAGCCGAGATAGCTGTGATGGGGCCGGAAGGAGCAGCAAATATCATCTTCAGAAAGGAGATCGTGTCTTCTGATGATCCCGATGGCATGCGAAAACAAAAAGTAGAGGAATATAAGGCAAAATTTGCCAATCCTTACGTGGCTGCTTCCCGCGGATATGTTGATGCGGTCATTGAGCCGGCTGAGACCAGGAGATTCCTGATGCATGCAATTGAAGTATCAGAAAATAAGGTTATTGCAATGCCAGAGAAAAAACATGGACTTCCACCATTCTGATTAAAAGCATCTTGAAAAATAAAAACATGAAGAAAGAAGATAATCTCGGAGTACTCAATATCGATACCAGCTTATACAAAACAAGGCTCAGTACAAAATTTGTGAACAGGAAAGCTTATGAACCTGTTGATCCACGTATTATCCTGAATTTTATCCCCGGTACTGTCATTAATATCCTGGTAACAGAGGGTCAAAATGTAAAATTGGGGGATGACCTGATTATTCTCGATGCCATGAAGATGCAGAATAAACTTAAATGCAACACTGATGGTAAAATAAAACAGATTTCTGTTAAAAAGGGAGATAAAGTGTCAAAGGGGACAGTGCTGCTTGAACTGGAATGATGACACCTCACCCCATACCCCTCTCCTGAAGGAGAGGGGCTAAAATGTTTATATGCAGAATATTAGCCCCTTCTCTTTTAGGAGAAGGGGCTTGGGGATGAGGTTTAAAGCACCCCCTCATAAATTACAAGATCCTTAATCTTATCAGGCACCACCGGCTTCCGGTTAAAAATCCCATATACCGTGGATCCGCTTCCAGACATCGAACTGTAGATCGCACCAGATTCGTATAAAATATTCTTGAGGGTACCTATCTGCGGGTATTTTTTAAAGGTAGTTTTTTCAAAATCGTTTATTATCAGATCTTTCCATTCTGAAACAGGATGATTGATCATTTCCGTTAAGCTGGCCGGAGGTTCGTCCGGTATACAATTCTCATAAGCCTCCCTTGTACTGATCCCAACACCAGGATTGACAAGTACAATCTGAAATCCTTCCATAACAGGGTTCACAGGTTTTAGCATTTCACCCCTTCCGGAAGCAAAAGCTGGCTGACTATCAATAAAAAACGGACAGTCACTGCCTAACCCGAGAGATATTGCTTTCAGCTCTTCTGTGCTCAAAGAGAGCCTGAAACATCTGTTTATTATTTTAAGTACAGAGGCTGCATCTGACGATCCACCGCCCAGACCGGCTCCTATTGGAATCCTCTTGTGGAGATGAATTTTTAATAGAGGAAAGGAATGGTTTTCCCTGAGCTTTCTTACTGCTGTGAATACCAGATTATTTTCAGGTTTGCCACCTGTGTTGAGACCGGTTACTTTAAGTAAATCCTCTTTTGCCTCTTTTCCATTGGCTACCAGCTCAAGGGCATCACAGAAACTGACTGGATAAAAAATGGTTTCGATGTCATGAAAACCGTCAGGACGCTTCCTTGTTATATTCAAACCCAGGTTTATTTTAGCTTTTGGAAAAATGACCATCGTTGGGTATTTGATACAAAATTACCATATGCTTTGGATTTTGGTGTTAATGATTTACTTTTTGGTTTTTCAACAAGTTTTTAACATAAGTTTGTTTGTAATAAAATAGATCCCTTTTTGGATTAATGAATATGGTTATTCATACCTTTGGACTACACCGGAAATAAATCTTATTCTTCTAAGTATCAATAAATCAGCAATATAGATTGATGGCAAGACAAAAAACCAGTGCACGTCCGGTCAATACCCAATTACCAGATTTTGGGAAGGTACCACCTCAGGCAAATGATATGGAGGAGGCAGTTCTTGGTGCGATTATGCTTGAAAAAGAGGCAGTGATTACCATACTTGATATCCTTAGGCCGGAGAGTTTTTACAGGGAGGCTCATCAAAAAATCTTTAAAGCTATTTCCGACCTTTCGGCAAAGGAATATCCTGTCGATCTTTACACTGTTACTGAAGAGCTTAAAGCTCATGATGAGCTCGAAAGTGTCGGTGGTCCGGTATACCTTACCCAGCTTACTTCAAAAGTTGTTTCTGCAGCTCATGTCGATTATCATGCAAGAATTGTGGCTCAGAAGTATATACAGCGCGAGCTTATCAGAGTTTCAACAGAAATACAGAACAGGTCTTTTGACGATACTTATGATGTAACCGAACTGCTCGACTATTCCGAAAACGAACTTTTCCAGATAGCCGAAGGGAACATTAAAAGGGAGGTCTCACCTATAAATATGGTCATAAAGGAAGCTATAAGGGAGATTGAAGAAGCGGGTAAAAGGGAAGATGCACTGGTAGGTACTCCCTCTGGCTTTACAAAGCTTGACCGGCTCACTTCAGGATGGCAGAAATCGGAGCTGATAATTATCGCTGGCCGTCCCTCAATGGGGAAAACCGCTTTCGCACTCTCCATGGCAAGGAACATGGCAATTGATCATGGTAAAAAAGTAGCAATATTCTCATGCGAAATGTCTTCTATTCAACTGGTAAACAGATTGATAATTGCTGAGACTGATATCGCCGGGGAAAAAATAAAGAACGGGCGTCTTACAGAGGAAGAATGGAAACAGCTTGATTCGAGGATAAAAAAACTTGTTCAGGCGCCAATTTTCATCGATGATACACCGGCGATTTCAATATTTGAGCTCAGAGCCAAATGCCGACGCCTGATGGCACAGCATAAACTTGACATAGTGATAGTCGATTACCTTCAGCTTATGTCGGGGCCTGAAAATGCTGGCAGCCGGGAACAGGAGGTAAGTAATATCTCCCGTTCACTCAAAAGTATTGCCAAAGAGCTTAATGTTCCGATTCTGGCATTGTCGCAATTAAACAGATCTGTAGAGATGAGAGGAGGAACCAAACGGCCGCTTCTTTCTGACCTCCGCGAATCAGGCGCAATTGAACAGGATGCCGATATGGTGGTATTTATTCACCGTCAGGACAAATTCGGGATACCAGCATTTGAAGACGGATCCTCAACAAAAGGAATAGCAGAAATCATTCTTGCAAAAAACCGCAATGGTCCTGTTGACGATGTCCGCCTGCGTTTTCGCGAAGAGAAAGCTCAGTTCGTGGATATTGATGATTTTGATATCGGAAGCAGTCCTGAAATGAAGGAAGGTTCACAGAGTATAATTCTTGGCTCAAAAATGAATCATGATAACCTCAGAAGACTCGGAGGCGGCTTCGATCACGAATCTGATATTCAGGATGAACCTCCTTTTGCATAAAAATTAATTAAACCGCAGAACAATCTTTGCACCGACACTTCTGTATTTAACATTATTGAATCCGACGAAAACTCCTATCTCACCAAGGAAAAAGACCTCACTTAAACTATAACCAATTTCAGTATAATTACTGTGATAGCGTGAGCCAAGATACGATAGACTGAGGTTTTCGCGCATAAGAGTGTTACTTAATCCGGGTAGAAGCTTTAAAATCAGGTATGGTGTAGTATATTTCAGATGGAGTTCCCCGAAAAATTCAGGTGTGCTTAATGAATAATACGCCGGGAGCATAAATGAATCTTCATAATTATCAATCAGCAAAAGAAGAGGTTGAGAGTTAAAATGAAAAAAGTCGAAATAAGTTAATCCGGTATTATCCGCAAAAGCACCTGTTCTGACTCTCCACCTGAATTCACTGAAAGCTCCGATATCCCGTCTTTTTGACACCTCAAACCTGAACATGTCGAAATGTTGAAATTTGTCTGACAGTTTAGAAAATTGATTTAATCCGTGTTTCCAGGTGAACATGAAGGTAGGCCAGTCTGATCCCCTTGGCACCTTATTACTTTTATAAATACTATATTTCTGGTCAGGGGTAAATGTAACATTTGTTACAAAATCAAGGTGTTGGTGATTACGGAGAGTATTTACAGGATTTGAACCAGGGGCCAGGTAATCATTATCCGGAATATTTTCGGAGTATGTGCGAGATGATTTAATTAAAGAAAAACCTGTGGTATTGTCAAGCACTTTCCGATCATCATAATTTGCGCTTATCTCCAGAGATAATCCATTAATAATCTCACTCCTGTAACCAACGGTAAAGTACCAGCTCTCGTACAGCTTAAGGTAGTTTCTCTTCATCAGAAGCGAAGTAACTGTGTTAATCAACGGGTTTATCCCTCCACCAGTGTTAATATCCTTGCTTATCATGCCCGACCGGATGAATATTTGTTTCTGTTTCATCCCGCCGGTTGAATAATTTGCATTTGCTCTCCACATAAATTTTTCACGACTGAAAGAGTAGCGGATATCGGGGTAAAGTGATAAACTCCTGCCATTTTTCCACGACTTTGAAATCCGGAAATCAACTCCGTAAACAAATCCATCAACTGTATTAAAACTGAGGTTTTTCAATTCAATAAGACCGCCATTCGTGAAACTGAACCCGGTCGTATCCGACCAGGTATGACCCATTGTCACATTCTTAACAAAATTCAGGAATACACTCTTCTTTTTCTTTTCCTGCTGACCGACAGAATCCTTTTGAATATCCCTGGCAAGATTTAAAGAAGATTTAATACTGTCGCTTACTCTCAGGCTCCTTATTTCAATATCCGACAACGGGACAGGCCTTATTTCAGCCCAGTAGGCACTATCTTTTTTGCCGGCATCCTTTTCAACAATATATGTTGTATTATCCTTTATTTCAAGATTCTTTTTAATGCTGTCAGCGGTACTTTCAGCAGACTCTTTTTCAATCAGATTGGCCAGCCTGACCATTTCGCGATTTGTCAGTTCTTCCTTCTGCAGGATCTTTTCAATCTGCTGTTTTGTTTTTGTCATTCCGGTATCGGAAACAGAATATCTCCCGGTATGATCGGAGGTGATTGAATTTGGTCTCTGTAAAGCCTTGTTAGGCCTGACTTCGAGATACCTGACAGAACTTCCATAACCTGCATCGGCCTTGATCCCCATAATTCCGATATTGATGTCAAACTTATGACTCACCGGCATCCAGATTTCATCCTGAACAGGAATATATAATTGCTGTATCCGTATTTCCCCGACAATATTTTTGTTTGTAAGGTCAACACTATGAAGACACCAGAGATCATCGATGATATAAATGGTCCCTGCAAATAACTGCTGGCTCTTACGTTTTGGAATGACCTCTATCTTATTTATTGTAAAGTTGCCCTGAGCTGAGGCACCGAGATACTTGAAATTATAATATGAAAATGCTTCCGGTGAAAGGGGAGAAATTGCCATTTCAGCAATTACAGGCTGATAAAAGCTTGCCTGAATGTAATCCATTGGAGAAATCTCATTTCCCTGCTCCGGGAATGTACTGTTGTAGGAGATTACTTTCTGAACATATTTGTCGGGTGCTGTAAATTCAATCTCATTAAACGATTCCATAAGAAATGAATCTCCTTCTTTAAGTATTTTAGAATCATTTTGAGGTTTGCCGCCAGATGAAACGGTAGTATTTTCGCCTGATCTTTTCATTGCCATCGATTTCTTAAGCAGCTTCGGGATCCTTTTGATAACAAGATTACCTTTCAGGTAAACATCAGCTTTATAGTAACTTATGTGATTCAGATAGAAGGGGGCAAGGCCAATGGCTTTTCTCATTATAATATAGGCAGGATCTTCACCTGATGCAGTGATTCTCACTTCCGGTATTTCGTAGTATTGTTCAGGTAAAACAACATCACGGATTATTGTACTATCAGTAATATTTAAATTCACGACCACCGGCTCATAGCCAAGGCTCTGATAAATAACCATATAATTTCCGGCGGGAAGCTTTATTTCATAGTCTCCTTTTGTATTGGATGTTGTTCCCTGCTTAAGTTCCTGGATATATACAGTTGCATACTGAACTGCTTCTCCTGATTTATCTGTGATCTTTCCCTTAAGTATCTGAGCTTCAAGAAAAGGAGACGTAAAAAGAAGAAACAGGGTAAACTGGATTATTATCTTCATATTAAAAAGTCGTAATCCTGTATCTGTCTGAATCATAATTTTTTACCTGCAACAACTATAACAATCTCACCTTTAGGTGGTTTATTTTTATAATAGTCTGATAAAAATGACAATGAACCCCGTACATTTTCTTCAAAAACTTTAGATAACTCTCTTGAAACACATGCTTCACGCTCGGGACCAAAATATGAGGCCAATTCATCAAGCGTTTTGATAACCCGGTAAGGGGATTCATAAAACACCATGGTTCTTTGCTCTTCCTTTAAAACTGATAGTCTTTTATTTCTTCCCTTTTTAGGTGGAAGAAAACCCTCAAAACAAAACCTGTCACAAGGAAGTCCTGAGTTTACTAATGCAGGAATAAGTGCAGTCGGGCCAGGAAGGGTTTCAACAGTTATCCCTTTTTCAACACAAGTTCTGACAAGCAGGAACCCGGGATCTGAAATGCCTGGAGTACCTGCATCCGAGATTAACGCAATACTAATTCCTGACAGGATCTTTGAACAGACTGCTTCCACACTTTTATGCTCATTGAACATGTGATGCGACTGCAGTGGCGAAACTATGTTGTAATGGTTTAACAGTTTCCTTGCCTGCCTCGTATCCTCGGCAAGGATAAGGTTAACACTTCCTAGAACTTCAACAGCCCTGTATGTAATATCTTTTAGATTACCAATAGGAGTAGGTACCAGGAAAAGTTTACTCATTAGACGGAAGCTTACGTTTTACCAGGGCAATGAGCTGCTTAACAGCGTAATTATCAACATTCTCTCCGGTGTAACTCATTATGACGGCCATGGCATCAGACAGACTGTCAACTATATCAAGTTTTGATATTGCCTGATAATAAGACTCATGATTGCCGTTGAAAATCTCCCTTATGAAGAAAAACCTGTCATTTACACCAATAGCATCCGACAGGTTAGCCAAAGGTTTTGTCTTCAGGATTTCCGATATATCATCTTCATGCTTCAGACTACCAAGCTGTTCATTAAAACTAGTCGGCATATTGCTGAACTGGTCTGCAATAATTGCAGATTCGGTTATTTTTTTCACTGCCTGTTTGGGCTCTTCCTTTTTCTCCGGCACTTCTTCGGTAACTTGTACAGAAATAACCTGCCTCTGTTCTTCCTCAGAAGTCTGAATCAGGGGGATTTCTTTAGTAATTACCTCATCAACAACAATTATTTCTTCTACTTGGATCTTAACTTCTTTCCCTGTAGTTGTTTTATCCTGTGTACTTTTAAGAAGTGCAATAACTTCTGCTGCACTTTTACACTTCGACTTTGCCAGCTCAATCTGCAACGCAGGGACACCAGGATATTTTTTCAGATCATCTATAATTTCCCTTGCCTCGTTGAGGTCTTTAATAATTATATCAATGGTTGCATTTAAATCCATACCTTTTGATGTTAATATACCAAACCATTTTCCTTATTTTGCAAAAGTAACTATTATTCCACAAGTCATAACGGAATAAAATTACATTTCGCATTTCGGAAACAGACATTAATTGAGGATGGAATTTCTTGAGAATTCAGTCGGAGTGCCCGGGAAACACGGATCTGTCGAGGTCATTACTGGTTCAATGTTTTCAGGAAAGACTGAAGAACTGATACGAAGACTGCGCAGAGCCCAGTTTGCGGGATTGAAGGTTGAGATATTTAAACCGTCACTTGATAAACGTTATTCAGAGAACAGAGTTGTGTCGCATGACGAAAAATCAATTCTATCAACTCCTGTGGATAACGCTTCATCAATTCTTCTGCTTGCCGGCAATGTTGATGTGGTAGGAATTGATGAAGCTCAGTTTTTTGACAATTCAATAGTTGATGTTTGTAATAGTCTGGCTGATAACGGTATAAGGGTTTTAGTTGCCGGTCTCGACATGGATTTTCTTGGAAAGCCTTTTGGCCCTATGCCTGCACTTCTTTCAATAGCAGAATATGTCACAAAGATTCATGCAATTTGTATGAAATGCGGTAATCTGGCCCAATATTCATTCCGGAAATCAGAAGAACCTCAAGTAGTACTTCTGGGGGAAAAAGATATATACGAGCCTCTATGCAGAGTTTGTTATAACAAGGCTTTAAAAAAACTATAATGTGAAGTTTACTTCTTCAGATATTGCAAAGATCACAAAAGGGGAACTGACCGGGTTAACTGATATAGTTGTAAATGAGATTGTGACTGATAGCCGGCAGATAAGCTTTACTGAAGGAGTGGCATTTTTTGCCATCCGGGGATTAAATCACGATGGCCATCAGTATGTTGACACCCTTTATCAGAAAGGAATAAGGGTTTTTCTCGTCAATAAGATGCCTGATGATACCGGGAAATACCCCGATGCCGCTTTTATAGTACACAATGATACTATAGATGCGCTTCAGCTTATGGCAGCTTACAAAAGAGCCAGCTTTAAATCAACTGTAATTGCTGTTACAGGGAGTGCCGGAAAAACTGTGGTAAAAGAATGGCTGGCCGATGTAATTGGTTTAACAACAGCAGTTGTGAGGAGCCCGAAAAGCTATAACTCGCAGGTTGGGGTGCCTCTTTCGGTGTTGAAACTCGATGATAAATACAGATTTGGAATATTCGAAGCAGGAATATCGTTACCCGGGGAAATGGAAAAACTTCAGAGGATCATTGACCCGGAAATTGGGATTATTACCAACATTGGCGATGCACACAGTGAGAACTTTCCTGACAACGAAATAAAAACCCGCGAAAAGCTAAAACTTTTTGTAAATGCTTCAATGATAATATATTGCAGTGACCATTATCTTGTCAAACAGCTTATATTAAGGGATGATAATCTTAAATCGAAAAACCTGATTGACTGGTCATATAAAGAAACAGACTCTAAAATTTTTGTTAAAAAGAGATCACTACCCGGAGGTCATACTGGTATTGAAATAAGATACAGGGGCATAACAAATGATTTTGAAATCCCATTCAGTGACCGTGCTTCAGTTGAAAATTCAATCACTGTTGCGGCCGTTTGTCTGGCATTGGGCATTGAGACCAGCATTATAAGGAAGGGGCTCTCGGAACTTGTTTCCGTAGCAATGAGAATGGAGATGAAGAGTGGTATTAATAACTGTCATCTTATTGAAGATTATTACAACTCCGATCCGGGATCGCTGGGAATGGCTCTTGAGTTTCTAAAGTCACAGAACAACAGGAAAACCACTCTCATCCTTTCCGATTTTATCCAGAGTGGAAGGAACGAAGAGGAGCTTTACAGCGAAGTGGCAGGCTTACTTAAGAGAATTGGGATTGATAAATTCATAGGTATCGGGAAAGCACTTAACAGGAATAGTTCTTTATTTGAAAAGAATGCCAGGTTTTTCTATTCCACTGATGAATTTGTTCATAGTTTCAATGGTGCCGAATTCAGAAATGAGATAATATTAATAAAGGGAGCAAGGATCTTTGAATTTGAAAAGATTGGGGAAGTGCTTGAACAGCAGATACATATGACTGTTCTGGAGATCAGCCTGGATGCCATATCCCACAACCTGAATGAGTTCAGAAGACATTTAAATCCTGGAACACGCATTATGGCAATGGTGAAGGCTTTTGCTTATGGAGCAGGACCTGGTGAAATCGCCAGTCTGCTGGAGTACCACCGCGTAAGTTATCTTGCTGTTGCCTGTGCCGATGAAGGCGTTGAACTAAGAAATGCCGGGGTGACCCTTCCGGTAATGGTTATGAATCCCGATCCATCTGCTACCGGATTGCTGATTAAATATAATCTTGAGCCTGAGATATTTAGTTTTTCGTCGCTTGAAAAATTCACAGAAGCTGCTTCGAAACATGGTCTATACCAATATCCTGTGCATCTTAAAATAGATACCGGCATGCACCGGCTTGGCTTCATGCCGGATGATATTGATGAATTGGCTGCAAGGATAAAAGATCTGGATTGCATAAGGGTGATGTCTGTTTTTTCTCATCTGGCTGGCAGCGAAGATCCATCTCTTGATAACTTTACTTTCCACCAGGTAGATCTCTTTCTTGAGGCTGTATCAAAAATCAGGTCAGCAGTCGGATATCCATTTCTGCGGCATATTCTCAATACCGCAGGTATAGATCGTTTCCCACAGTACCAATTCGAAATGGTGCGTCCAGGTATCGGGATATATGGAGTTGGAAGTTATAATGGCCTTACTCTCAGAACTTCAGGTCGCTTTAAAACAAGGATTTCACAGGTGAAGAAGATACCAGCCGGTGATCCTGTTGGTTATGGTTGTGCAGACGTATCTGATAATGACCGTATTATTGCAATTCTGCCTGTTGGTTACGCTGATGGCCTGAACAGAAAACTTGGGAACAGGAATGGATGTCTTATTATCAGGGGGAAAAGAGTGCAGCTTATCGGAAACATTTGTATGGACATTTGCATGGCTGATATTACAGGGTTGGATGCTGCAGAGGGAGATGAAGCTGAAATCTTTGGTCAGAATATCTCAATCGATGAAATTGCAGATAAATGCAATACTATCCCTTATGAAATACTTACATCAATTCCGGGAAGAGTAAAAAGAGTCTTTTTCAGGGAATGAGAAGCGGAAGCTAACCCAATTCACTGATATTTTCAAGCATTGTTGGACCAAGGATCATTATTCTTCTCCCTTCAATCTCTATCAACTTCTCTGAAACCATGTCCGATAAGGTACGGATCGCATTGGAGGTGGTCATATTTGAAAGGTGTGCAATGTCCTCCCTTGAAAGCATTACCCGGATTGTTCTGCCATCTGCCTCCAGTCCATAAGTGTCACGAAGCAGGAGAAGAGATTCAGCAATTCGCGCACTTACATGTTTTTGGGTTAACGAAACTATTCTGTTGTTCAGATATAATAACTCATCTGCCATCAACTTTATGAACTTTATTGCCAGATCGGCGTTTCGTCTTAAAACCCTCATCAGGTAGATTTTTTCGAAAACAACTACTGAAGTATCTTCAACAGCTGTGACAGTGAAAGGAAACGGATTGTCGGAAAAAAGCGACCTGTACCCTATAAAACCCTGGGGCCGTAACATTTTAAGTATCTGTTCCCTCCCTCCGGCCCCGACTTTGAAAACCTTCGCTTTTCCGGATGCCAGACAGACCAGACCCCGTTGTTTTGAACCCTCACGAATAATAATTTCTCCTTTACTGTAAATAGAAACGGAATGATGCTGGTCCAACGCCTCTTTATCCTTTTCGCTAAGCCCTTTGAAAATTGAAGAAGATCCTTCAACACATAACTCGATATACGGATCCTTATATTGCATGATTTTGATATGTTAAAAAACATATCAAAGTTAGTAAAAGAATCCTGATAAATTCAAATTAACATTTTTTAACATATTCAATTACAGACACTTGTAAAGATCACTATAACAGTTTTTTACTTTTATGTTTTATAGCATACCGAAAAAACAGATTTATGATTCTTATCATGACTGGGCTAAAGTCCTCATTAAGGAGGGAGTTTTAAACCATCGGCCGAAGCCAACAGGTTTTTATTCACAACTTTAATCGTTGCTCGTCTTAGGATCTTACCTGATTATTAGTAAAACAACCAAAACAAATGGATCATGTCATATGGTTTGTTAAGTTGAATTATATAATTTAGTAATTCTTTAATAAAATATTGTATTAATCTGATCAATTTTTAATTATGCCAAAAGCTAGGGATATTCTGGATTCATTGCATTCTATTGTAAATAATTATACTGGATTTGCTATGTTCTGGCATGTTGCCTTCTACCTTCTGCTAGCATTTTTAATTGCTAAATGGGAACCTTCGAACAAATTGATGGGAATGTTATTGTGTTTACCTCTATTTTCAGTAGCTGTCTTTGCATGGATATCAGGTAATCCTTTTAACGGAACTCTCTTTTCAATAATGACAATCCTTGTTTCCATTTTTGGACTAAGGACTTCTCCGGGTCCGATTAGTTTATCTTCATCCCCATTTTATATAATTGGTATTCTTATGATAATTTTTGGCCTGGTTTATCCTCATTTCCTGAATACGGATTCTTTTTTCAAATATTTATATGCCTCCCCGGCAGGATTAATTCCTTGTCCCACTTTATCGCTTTTGATCGGCTTTGCCCTGTTATATAATGGATTCGGATCTCAATCCATTACGATTACCTTAATTGCTTTTGGCCTATTTTATGGAATATTCGGTGTTTTAAAACTTACTGTTTACTTAGATCTATTTCTTTTGTTTGGTACAGTAACCCTTCTGATAAAATATTTCCTTATTATGAAGAGTCCTGTTGTTTAGTACATTTTTAAGCAGCCTCTCAACGAATCCCCTCGATTTAGAAGTAATCAAAATTATCTTCGTTTGTTGGTATTGAATAACAAAGGCTAATATAATCTCACATTAAAAAACGATTAATTTTGGTTCTCTGATAAAGTCCTTTTTTTTATGGATAAACAAAAGTTCTGTTCCCTTTTTATTTTTTTGCTTTTATTGCCTGCTGTTTATGCCGACGGACAAAAGACAATAGCGGTTATAACTGCAAAAACAATCCCTACCATTGATGGTAAATCAGACGACGTTCTGTCGCTTATGACTTCATATAATTTTTTCCAGCTTGAACCGGAAAACGGCACCCCTTCATCTTCTGAAACAAAAATTGTGGTCATGCAGTCGGTTGATACTCTTTATGTTGCATTTGCATGTTTTCAGAGATCTGCGGTTATGGCAAAAATCCAGCTACGCGATAAATTCGCGCAAAGCGATGATGGAGTTTACCTCATCCTTGGTACTTTCAACGACAACCGTAATGCCTATGGTTTTGGTTTGAATCCATTGGGAATCCAGACCGATTTCAGGATTATTGACGATGGGCGTACTCTTGATTACAACTGGGACACTCAATGGTTGTCGGCGGCCGGAATATACGACTGGGGATGGTTTGCTGAAATGGCAATCCCGTTTAAAAGTATTAAATTCAAAAAGGGTCTTACAGACTGGCAAATAAACTTCAGACGCATTGGAAGAGAGGATTCGGAAATATCCTATTGGGCCGGGACCGTCCAGGAAGATTTTAAAATTTCATTATCCGGGCAACTGCAGAATATTATTCCGCCCTCAACAAAAAACACCCTTTTACTTGTTCCTTACGGAATGGGAAAGGTAACAACGAATAATGCCGATTGGGGAAACTACACCTTTGATAAACAAATCGGATCAGATTTGAGTTGGCAGATCAATTCCAACCTGACAACAAATATTACAGTTAACCCCGATTTTGCCACTGTTGAGGCCGATGAAGATGTGATTGATCTGACAAAGTATGAAATTGAGTATCCCGAGAAACGAATATTTTTCCAGGAAGGAAATGAGATGTATGACACACGTTTGAAAACATTCTATTCAAGGCGTATTGGCGATATTGCAGCAGCCGGGAAGCTTACCGGGAAGATCGGTAAAAACAATATCAATCTGATGGTTGCATTTGATAAAAATGCTGCCGATTCTTCCGATAATAAGCCTATTTATAATGTTTTCCGACTAAAACGAGACATACTGGAATCATCAAGCTTAGGCTTTACTGCAACATCTAAAATTACAGGAAATACATCAAGCTCATCATTAAGCGCTGATTACGTATTAAACCTTGGTTCACTCTGGAAATTAACCGGGCAGTACGTAGCTGCGATTGATGACTGGAGTACGGTACGCAATGCCGGATATTTACGGTTTGCTGTTGAGAATAATTTTTTTCACTGGCATCTGAGATATTCATATTATGATGGTGATGGATTCAAAGATATTCTTAACGAAACAGGGTATATCAAAGATGATAACCGGAATGAGTTTGATAGTGATCTGTCATATAAATGGTGGGCGAAAAACTCTGTTTTCAAGTACATCAAATTAACAACGGCAAACAACATTTTCTGGAATCATGATTATACCAGGTTCATGAGCTGGAATTTCAATGAGTCGGCAGAGGTTTATTTTATCAATAAATTCAATTTTGATTTAAGGTATAATAATGAATACCGGTTTTTGACAGCTGAAAATTCAGGCTATTATAATAATTATTATTCTGCAGGGGTAGGCTACAACACAGAAGCATATAACAGCGCCAATCTGAGATTTCGCATAGGTCGCAGCTTCGGATCGGATTATTATTCAATAGAAGCCGGACTGAGATTAAAAGCATTCGATAAGTTGGCACTTGAATTAAAGCCCCGATATATTGAATTTACCCCTGAGACAGATTCCTACAAGACTGCCTTTATAAACAGTATATCAACTACATACAATTTTTCGAACAACCTGTGGATCAAACTGATATGTCAGAACAACAGCTCGAATGACAAAATTTATGTTTACGGACTGGTTGGCTGGCGTTTTAAACCGCCATTTGGTAATTTATATTTTATTGTAAACCATATAGAGTATTTTGACAATATGGATCTGTTCCAGAATAAATATATCGCATATTTAAAACTTACTTATCCATTGTCTTTTTGAAATTTGATTTTTGTAAGTAATTTGTTTTATTGGCTTTTATGTAATTCAAACAATCCAACTTTTCTACCTCTGCTTTGTTAATATTAAAGATTTACTGAGCAGATACCCATAGTTAAAGGTATGAAAGCAGAAATAAAAGCAATCTACACATTACGACAATTAGTTCTGTATTTTCTAAGGCTTGGTTATTCCGGTTTCGGTGGTCCTGTTGCATTAGTTGGTTATATGCATCGTGATCTGGTGGAAAACCGCAAATGGATTTCTGAAGAAGAATATAAGGAAGGTTTGGTATTAGCACAGCTTGCACCCGGGCCTTTAGCTGCTCAGTTAAGTATGTATTTGGGTTTTATACATTACAGATTCATAGGCGCTACCCTTGCCGGACTTGTATTTGTAATGCCTTCATTTTTAATTGTAGTAGCCATTGGTGTTGCATACAAATTATTTGGAGGTCTGCCCTGGATGCAAGCTGTGTTTTACGGAGTCGGAGCAGCTGTAATCGGCATTATTGCAATGAGTTCTTATAAGCTTACCACAAAATCTATAGGCAAATTCAATATTGAATCATTTAAAAAAAACTGGATACTCTGGTTGTTTTTTATCAGTGGAATTACAATCACAATTATTACTAAATCAGAACAAGTACTCTTTTTTATTGGAGCGGGTATTCTTTATATGCTTATTAAAGCCCCGCCTAAGTGGATAAAGGATAACTCCTCAAAATTTGTCATGTTTGCCGGAATTGGTTTTTGGCAATTCGAAACATCAACTTTGGTAAAAATTGCACTGTTTTTCACTAAAGCAGGTGCTTTTGTTTTTGGCAGCTGGCTTGCGATTATTCCATTTTTACATGGAAGTGTTGTAAAGGAGTTTCACTGGCTCGATGAAAAGCAATTTCTCGACGCTGTTGCAGTTGCCATGATCACACCGGGTCCTGTGGTTATAACTGTTGGATTTATCGGATACCTGGTTGCCGGGTTTCCGGGAGCTTGTGTTGCCGCACTGGCAACATTTCTTCCATGCTATTTAATTACCTTGGTTACCGCACCATACTTCAAAAAAATAGCTAAAAATGCATCAATCAAAGCGTTTGTCGACGGTATTACGGCAGCCGTAATTGGTGCTTTAGTCGGTGCAGTAATCATTATTGGTATTCGCAGCATTGTTGACATCCCGACTGCAATAATTGCAATCACATCAGTAATTGCTTTACTTTACATAAAGAAAATTCCAGAACCGTTTATAATTCTCATTGCAGCTATCATAGGGTTTGTATTAAAAACATCTTTTTAAATAGAAATTATGTACCTATTAATAATTATAACAATGAACAAATTATCTTTTATTCTCTCATTGCTGCTTATTGCAAATAGCAGTATCGCACAGCAAAATGAATGGAGCGATGTAGAAAAGGTTTTTGGCAAAAAAGGAAATGTTCAGGACAATGTTTTTAAAATTACATTTCCCCGTTCCGACTTAAAAGTAAAAGTTGGTGATTTTTTTGTCGCTCCCGGTCTAGCCCTTAGCTCATGGATTGGCTTCATGAAAATGGGCAATCAAGCAATGATGATGGGCGATCTTGTTGTTCTTGATAAAGAAGTCGCTCCTGTCATTTCAAAACTAATTTCTAATAGTATTCAAATCACTGCGCTTCATAATCACATTGTCAATGAAGCACCCGCCATTAAATACATTCATTTTTCCGGAAACGGTAATGCGGTATCACTTGCCGAAAAAATGAAATCAGTAATTGCAATTACAGGAACCCCGCTGACTTCACCTCAGGCACAAACACAATCCACAAATCCTGATTGGTCAAAAGTGGAAGCAATTCTTGGCACCACAGGAAAACACAATGGCAATCTTCTTCAGTACTCTTTCCCACGAAACGAAAAACTCACGGAAAGCGGAATGGAAATGCCTGCTTATATGGGAATGGCGACAGGAATAAATTTTCAGATGGATGAAAACAAAGCAGCAATTACAGGTGATTTTGTTTTAATTGCTGAGGAGGTCAATCCCGTTGCAAAAGCCCTGACTGAAAACGGAATCCAGGTAACTGCAATTCACAACCACATGCTTTACGACAAACCAAGGTTATTCATGCTTCACTTCTGGGCAGTTGATGAACCAGGGAAATTAGCAAAAGGATTAAAGGCAGCACTTGATAAAACCAACTCAAAGAAATGAACAATACTATGTGATTCACACAGCTTTAAAAGATCTTGGATACTTCAATATAGATTATAGTCAATGTTAAATTTAAAAGCCTCTTATTAAATAAAAACTATGTATCAGTTGAAAGTTATTTTCATAATAATTATTGCTTCTTGTTTTAATAATTGTCAGGCTCAAACCTCATTATCTAATCACAGCCTTCAATTAGTTACTTCAATTCAATTACCCAATGTTAGTGGTCGGATTGACCATCTTGCATTCGATAACAAGAATCAATTAATAGTAGCTGCACCGGCTCGTTCAGGAAGTGATGCTCAATTAATGATTTATGAAAAAAAATAAAAAAAATGGAAAGAAAATTATTTATTCCAACAATTGCCATTGCTGCTTTATTGGTTTGTTCAGGCAAGCCTATAACTAATGGCAAAACAACCTTGCAAGTTGCAAGTGCCAATAGCAAAGATACCATTGTTAACTTTGAAAAATGTGAAGTTGACAAATTACCAAATGGCTTCACTCAAACAGCAACAGGTAAGCTACAGCACCTTAACTGGAAAGTCGTGAATGATAATGGAAACAAAGTAGTTGCCCAGTTAGCAAAAAATGAAGGTGATTATTATAATCTGCTTGTTCTTGATAAACCGGCTTATCAGGATTTCACATTGACGGTAAAAATAAAAGCTGTTGCAGGTGAAGAGGACCAGGGCGGTGGTTTAGTATGGAGATATATTGATAACAATAATTATTATATCGCAAGGTGTAATCCGCTCGAAAATAATTTCCGATTCTATCGCGTAGTAAATGGTAATCGTAAACAATTAAAAAGTGTCGATTGTGCCATCAAAACAGGGGTATGGTTTACAATGATCATTGAATTAAAAGGAAATAAAACTTCTTGCTCTCTCAATAGCGTCAAAATGATAGATGCAACAGATGATACATTCAAATCACCCGGTCATATAGGACTGTGGACAAAGGCTGATGCAGTAACTTATTTTGATGATTTTACTATCCAATCGTTTTAAGTAATAAACAACCTGAATAAAATCGATTCGCCAGGCTATAAAGAGGCCGGCAACGGATATAGCCGTCCAATTATTTATATAAACAAAATGCCAGGAAACTGGGTGGCGTGAAAACAGGATAAAAATGAATAGATAAAACATAAAATTTTTATCTTATACACCTTAAAAAAACGAAAATGCGCCAACTCTTTTCCTTGTGTTTATTATTATTTATTTTTTACCAGGTTGGCGTTGCACAAGAGACCGTTATAAAGGCTTTCAAATCTGACCAGTCTCCGGTAGTCGATGGTAGACTTAATGAGTCTATATGGAATAATGCTACTCCATTTTCGGATTTCAGAATGGTTGAATCCACTCCTGGGTCTGACCCTACTGAAAAAACGGAAGTGAGGATAATTTATGATCAGAACAGCATGTACATAGGAATCCGGTGCTATGACAGCGAACCTCGTAAAATCGCTGCAAACACAATGGAACATGATAAATCTGAAGAAAGGAACGGCGACCAGGTAAGTATTTTGATAGATCCGTTTCAGGATAAAAGAAGCGCCTATGTTTTTATTATTAACCCGAAGGGTGCACGCAGTGAAGGATTTGCCAACGGGGGACCAAAGTATTCGGGAAGGTCGGAAATACAAACCTTGCTGCTCTCGATGTTCAATCAAGCCATTCAGGTCTGATCCCTTCACAGAATCTGTTTGCCGGACGGATATCACAGAATATCCATGACGAGTCAAAGGTCGGCGTTATTGCTACAAATGGAGACCCTTCAGGCAAAAAAAATACAATTGTTGGAGTCGATTTTACATACAAAACTTCGCGATTTATGGGTTCCAATAATTTTTCCGCAGGTTTATGGGGTGTTCAGAACTGGAATGAGACCAAAGGAGGAAACAAGAGTGCCTGGGGCCTTATGATAGATTATCCAAATGACCTTTTTGAAATGTCTCTGCAATACAATTATTTTGGTGATTCCCTGAATCCCGGTCTGGGATTTCTTCCAAGGAAAGCATATCACTATCTATACACTGGGTTCAGTTACATGCTTCGCCTTGAAAAAGGTTGGATTGGAAAGGCAATGGAATACTGATTCCCGCTTCCATCTGGTGGAGGAACAAATAAGGCTTAAGGTCCAACTGAGCATCAGGTTTTAAGGAGTAAGCGATATTGCTTATTCAAAAAGAAATTTTTAGAAATATGTTGTTAATACTCTTCCGGCAATGATAATATCTGTTCGTAGCTGAATACTGGGCCGTCTTTGCAGACAAAAACCTTTCCGACATTACAACGGCCGCATTTACCAAAACCGCATTTCATTCTGTTTTCCAGGGTTGTGTAGATATCTTTATCCTGGAAACCAAGCTTTTTCAAAACTGGCATTGTAAATTTTATCATCACAGGCGGGCCACAGAGAATAGCAATAGTATTTTCGGATGATGGAGCAACTTTCTCGAGAACCATTGGGACAAATCCAATTTCACCTTTCCATTCTGGCGTCTGACCACCCGGGTCAACTGTTGTTATAAGCTTAATATCCGGTCTTTCATTCCACTCTTTTAGTTCCTGTTTATAAACCAGGTCAGCAACAGAACGGGCACCGTATATTATGGTTATATCTTTATATTTATCGCGGAGATCAATTGTATTCCAGATTACGCAACGCATTGGTGGTAAGGCAATACCACCGGCAATATATAACAGGTTTTTACCTTCCCATTGTTCAATCGGGAAAGTGTTGCCATACGGGCCCCTGAAACCTACTGTATCGCCTGCTTCAAGATTTGCCAGGGCATTTGTAACACGACCAGCTTTACGGAATGTACATTCAATATAACCTTTACGGGTGGGA
This sequence comes from Bacteroidia bacterium, assembly GCA_041480425.1. Classification (GTDB taxonomy): domain Bacteria; phylum Bacteroidota; class Bacteroidia; order Bacteroidales; family VadinHA17; genus LD21. The sequence continues at coordinate 10,854 of JBGOZX010000006.1, read as the reverse complement.
GAGGAGGCTACACAGAAAGTTGATTCTCCTTCACCAAATACGGAATATTCACCAAACTGGCCGGCTTTAAAGGAGAACTTTTCAGCATCTTCTGTACTTTTAAATTTTAACCGGAATGTCCTGACATCAGGAGTCTCTTCGACAATATGTTCGATCTCCATCAGGTAAGGTGTATATATATTGTCACTCATGGTTTAAACTCATTAAATATTTTGTAATGCTTCTAATTGCTCTGCAATATTCATGTCTACCGGGCAGCCACTTGAGCACCGGCCACAGCCGACACATCCCAATGATTCATTACGATCGCGCATGTAGGAAAATTTATGCATGATCCTTTGCCTCCACCTCTGGCTTTGAACCTCACGGGGATTATGACCTGAGGTATGCAAGGTGAACAAGCCAAAACCGCAGGAATCCCAGCTCCGGTAACGTTTGCCATTCTTACCTCTGGTTTCATCCTGAATATCAAAACAAGCACAGGTCGGACAAACATAAGCACATGCTCCGCAACCAATGCAACGCAATGAGTTTGCTACCCAGAACGGATTTTCAAAAGCACCGTCTAACTTTGCCGTGACCTGCTCGTGATTAAATTTCTGGTTTACTTCGGTAACAACAACTTCTTCATTGGAGATCGGTTCAAACAAACCGGGTGATGCAAGGACTATCCCGTTACCTTTTTCTGTAAGTATTTCTGCCTGAAAATCACCGTTTTGTAATCGTGACAATAAAATATCGCTTCCTTTTGAAGAGTCGGGAGCAAGGCCTACCGAAGTGCAGAAACAATATTCATCACTAAGGTGGCAGCTTAAACCAACAACCGCCAGTTTTTCAAGACGTTTTGAAAAGAATTCATCTTTAATATCCCAGCAGAATATTGAACGAAGTATATCAAATGCTGCATTATCGCAAGGGTGAGCTCCCCATAGAACCACTTCGGGGATTTTATTTAAATCAATACCGGAAATAGTACTTTCGGTCTTCGCGTTTGAATAATAAAACAGATTCTCAACCTTTGGGAATACAACATTTTTGACTGAAAGAGTTGACCTGATATGTTCAAATGTAACTTCATCAAAACCGGGATTATATCTGTATTCCACCTGCTTATCAGCTGCTATGACCGGGGCATACACTTTGCGGTTTGCCGATAAGTGATTATATAGCTTTTCTAATGATTGCTTCCGTATTAATTTCCTGGTTGTTTCCATGTTAAATTATAAAGCTTTCTTTATCATTGGGTTCAAAAGTTGATAACACCGAACTCATTTTTTCAGATGTACCGGCATAAACGTTGAAATAATTGTGAACCTGATCCACCAGGTGCATTGTAAGAAGGTGGCAGGGAATGCCAACAGGACAAGCCCTTCCACATTCACCACAGCTAATGCATCGTCCGGCAAGGTGCATTGCCCTAAGTATATGCCATTCCATATTTCCATGAGTATTTGCCTGAACCGGAATCCACTGTGGCTGATTGACCTCAACGCTACAACGGGTACAATAACACATAGGGCATGCCTGGCGACAGGCATAACATTTGATACATTTTGAAAGTTCTTTCTGCCACCAGGCGAATCTTTCCTCAGGACTTAACTTATTCAGTTCAGCTAAAAGTTCCTTCTGTTTTGCAGGATTGCTCAGGTCTGATTTTTCGATGTACCCCTGCATAACCTGAATATCAGCAATATCAAGTAACTTTCCTTCGGCAGAAATACCCAGTACGACAATGCTTTCGGCGAAGATCTGCTGCTCCGATATTAACATCATTATACTCCGCATAACAGGCAGGGTAGCCATAATGGCCATTTTACCGAGATGTTTTACCTCAGGCTTTGTGAGGTAAACCGCCAGATTCTGCACGCATCGATCATCATAGAAAAGGGCATCGGCTTTGGATGGGTCTGTAATAAAAGCAGGACGTGCCACCCCAGTGGGGCCGGATTCATAGCCAATAACAACCTGGACAGTTTTATTTTCAAGCAATTCTTTTGCTCTGGTGATGAGACTATTCATTTTTCACCTCCTCCTCAACTGACTTATTTACCAGTTCCTTATATGTTACGTATGGTCCAAGTTCACGAATCCGGGTAACAGTTGTGTTTACTACATCTGCCCATTTGACCCCTTCGGCTGCCGATACCCATGAAAAAGTTACCCTGTTCATGTCTATCCCCATAAAATCCATCAGTTCTTTAAACATAATCCAGCGACGCTTTGCATGAAAATTACCTGATGTATAGTGACAGTCATTGGGATGGCAACCAGAAACGATAATGCCATCAGCTCCATTGGCAAATGCCTTCAGCAAAAGCATAAAATCAATACGTCCTGTGCAGGGAAAGCGGATAATTTTGACGCTGGACGCATACTTAATCCGGCTGGTCCCGGTTAAATCGGCGCCTGCATAAGTACACCAGTTACATACGAAGGCGACAACTTTTGGTTCAAAATCTGACATATAATTTCTTTTAAAGAAAAATTGACTTTTTAAATAGTTTAATATTCATTCAGCAAAGCCACAACCTCGGCGTAGACCTGATTATTCGAATATCCGTATAAATCAATTGACTTTGAGCGGCAAAGGGCAACGCAGGTACCACACCCCTGACATAGACCTTCATTAATTCTGGCCACGGTTTTCACTATTTTGCCTTCGCGGTTCTTAAAGTCCTCTCGTTCAATTGCCTGATAAGGACAAACAGACTGGCACAAAAAGCATCCGACACAAGTGGAATACATAGGTGGAGCATACCTGTTAACAACGGCCACCAGTGGTTCGCGTGTAAGTTCGTTTTGTGAAAACAGAGCTGCAACTTTTACAGCAGCACCCGAAGCCTGGGAAACTGAATCAGGAATGTCTTTGGGATTCTGACAAGCGCCGGCTAAGAATATTCCGGCTGTATTGGTCTCAACAGGTTTTAATTTAGGATGTGCTTCAGTGAAAAACTTATGAGCATCATATGACACATGTAATTTCTGAGCCAGATTTTCCGCCCCGGAGTTGGCAATCCCTGCAGTGGCGAGAACCACCATATCAGCAACTATTTCAACAGGTTGAGCTCCAAGTAGTGTGTCAACACCTTTGACAATTAATTTACCGTCTCTTTCAAAAATGGTTGATACCCTGCCACGGATATAGTTAACGTGGTCCTCTTCAATTGCGCGACGGACAAACTCTTCGTAATTTTTCCCGCCGGATCTGATATCTATATAAAAAACATATGCCCTGCCTTCATGCACTTTATGTTTATAAAGCATTGCATGTTTGGATGTGTACATACAGCATATTTTTGAGCAATAGGCAATACCTTTTGCCGGATCGCGGGAACCGGCACAGGCAATAAATACTATATTCTCAGGTACCTGTCCATCGGAAGGTCTTAGAATCGCACCGGCAGTAGGACCTGAGGCAGAAGCTAACCGCTCAAACTGCAGACCGTCAATAATGTCTTTGTATTTACCATAACCGTATTCAGGAAAGAAGTCGGCATGTTTAATATCGAAGCCGGTGGCAACAACAATAGCTCCGATTTCCAGTTCAAGGATCTCATCGGGCTGATCGAAACGGATTGCTTTTGTAGGGCAGACAATCTCACATACTTTACATTTACCTTTTATATAATAGGTACAATGTTCTCTATCGATTACCGGTCTGTTAGGCACTGCCTGTGGAAATGGAATATAAATAGCCGGCCTCATACCCATTCCCTGCTCAAACTCGTTGGGTATCTTCTTCTGCGGGCATTTGATTGTACATAAACCACAACCTGTGCAGGTCTTTTCATCAAGACTTTTGGCTTTTTTCCGTACTTTAACCTTAAAATTTCCGATGAATCCTTCTACGCTTTCTACCTCAGCATAGGTGTACAAAGTAATATTAGGATGCTGTGCCACTTCAACCATGCGAGGTGTAAGAATACACTGCGAACAATCAAGGGTGGGAAATGTCTCGGATAGCTGCGACATGTGTCCGCCAATTGATGGTGTACGTTCTATCATTACAACTTTATGTCCGGTATTTGCAATATCCAATGCCGATTGAATACCTGCAATACCACCACCAATTACCATAGCTGTTTTGGTAACCGGAACTCTGATGGGCTGAAGTGCAGAATTAAGTTTTACTTTTTCTACCTGTGTTCTGACAATATCAATTGCTTTCTCAGTAGTAAGATCATTTTTCTCATGAACCCATGAACAATGTTCGCGCAGATTCGCCATTTCGCATAAAAACGGGTTTAACCCGGCTTCGGCACAAGCTTTTCTGAAAGTGGGTTCGTGCATGCGCGGGGAGCAGGCCGCAACAACAACACCGGTAAGGTTATGCTCCTTAATAGCTTCCTTTATAAGCGTCTGCCCGGGGTCAGAGCACATATATTTATACTCGGTGCTGTAAGTAACATGTTTTAACTTACCTATGGTTTCTGCAACTTTCCCACAATCGACAGTTGCACTGATATTTTCACCACAATGACAAACAAAAACACCTATTCTTGCCATCTTAAATAATATTTCCTCTTTAACTGATTTTAACTTCTACAAAATGTCGTTTTAATCCAACTTTTCCGACGGACAAACCGATAGCTAAACCAATAGCCTGCGTCACAAAAACGACCGGGATCTTATATTCTGTCTTCCAATATTTATTAATATCTTGCCGGCGCATGTCTAAATTTGAATGACACATCGGGCAGGCAACAATTATTGCATCAGCACTACGATGTTCGGCCTCTTCAATAATTTTGCCTGAAAGTTTTGATACAATATCGGTACGTGAAATGGACAATCCGGCACCGCAACACTCGGTTTTATAAGGATAATCAACAGGAGAAGCTCCGATTTTGGTCATCACTACATCCATTGTTTGTGGATCTTCAGCGCGATCGTAATTAAGTATTTTATCCGGCCTTACCAACAGACAACCATAATAACAGGCAACTTTATAATTGAAAGGCTTTACAATTTTACCGTCCAGTTTTGGTATGATGTATTTATCAATCCATTCTATAACATTCAATATTCTGGATGTTCCGCGGTAATCCATTTCAAGTATTTCGTTGATCCGGTTTTTCAGTTCCGGATTTTTTTTTAGTTCGTTCTGTGTAACCAGAAGGCGACTGTAACAGGCGGCACATGGTACTATTATTTCATCCAGGCCATTTTGTTCAGCCAGAGCCAGTATGCGTGCCGGGAGAGCCAATGATAATTCCTTATTAAGGTTATGGGCAGCAGTAGCTCCGCAACAGTTCCAGTCCGGGACCTGAGTAAACTCTAAACCAAAAGCTTCTGCCAGTGCAAAAACGGATTCATTATAGTCGCGTGCAGAGCCGGTTAGCGAGCATCCGGGATATATGCCAGTTTTCATGAATACCTCTTTAATTGCTTGTTTTTTTAAATATTCTTGCGATATGAGCCGTCCCTTTAATCATTTCAGGAAAAATATGCAGTTTCCCTTTTGATATCATTTTGGGGGCAAGCGAAATATCCTGGGTCATATTCAGGGATTGACGTTTATAATCGAGTATCAGCCCGAGTTCGTACAACCGTCCGGTAAATCTTATGGAATGCAGGAATGATTTATGAAAAGCAATAATGTTCTTTGCCTTTGGATTCACTTTCTTTTCGCTGCGCGATTTTTGCCTTAAAAAGTCCATCATCGATGGAATATCAATTTCCATCGGGCAACGGCTTAAGCACATTTCGCAGGTTACACAAAGCCAGATTGAATGAGATCTGAGAACTTTCTCATCATTGGCAGGTAATTCTGTTTGCAGTAAACGTAAAACCAGGCTTGGTGGCAGGTCCATATCGTTTGCGACAGGACAGCCGGCCGAACATTTGCCGCATTGATAACATTTCTGAGCGGTTACTTCAACATTCTTTTCAATGCTGTACGCCAATGAATTTCTTTCAGTATGATGTTCGGAATGAGACATTTTTATTCTTTAAAATATATGTTATTCAATACTCGAAAAAAGACGTAAAAACTGTACACGTTCGTATGATGCAGGATTATGGACATTCTTCCTGCTTAATAACCCTTTAAAATCGGAAATTTTATTGTATTTGTGTTGTTCCATCCAGGTTTCGATACCGTTAATTATTTGTGGAAGAACACCAAAATGATTTTTATAAAATACCGAGACCATGTGTACAGCATCGGCTCCTGCCAGAAGTTGCTTGATAACCGTTTCGTGATTATGTATACCAGTAGATGCTGCTATGTCACATTTAAGCTTTCCGGCCAGTAGTGCAACCCAACGCAGGGAGTGTGAGTATTCGGAATCGTTGCTGAACATGTTTGATGCGCTGATTTGCAGCTTTTCAATATCGATGTCAGGATTATAGGGTCGGTTAAAAAGAGTCAATCCTGCTATACCTGTTTCAGATAATTTAAGGGCTATCCGGGCCAGGCTTGAGAAATAATAACCTATTTTCAATGAAACAGGGATTGTGACATATTTCTTAACTTCCTGTATTATATCGAAATATACCTTCTCATTTTCAATCCCGCTTTTTTCGAAATCAGAAGGCAAAAGATAAACATTGAGTTCGAGTGCATCAGCGCCAGCCTCCTGGATGCGTTTTGCAAAGTATTGCCAGTCATACTGCGTGCTGCAATTTATGCTGGCAATAACAGGAATATCTATTTCCCTTTTTGCCTCAGAAATAAATGACAGATACTGTTTTAAAGTATGCTCTTCAGCGTAACTGGTGAGGTAGTCGTAAGCTTCATCATAATAAAACTCTGTTTTGCTTACAATACCCTGAAATGCTTCCTGCCATGATTTCATTTCCGGATTATCGGATTGAAGAAATTTATCAGCTTCGAATTTAATCTGTTCCTCAAAAATAGATTTAAGAACAACGGCACCAGCCCCCATCTGAGCTATAGTTTTCAGGTTTCCAATTGAGGAGGTTAAACCTGAACTGCCCACTATTACAGGATTTTTTAGATGTAATCCCAGATATTTACATGACAGATCAATCATAGTGTTAATTTTTTAACAGTGCAAATTTAACAACATAATAAGACAATTTAAGATGATATTTAACATATTTCTAAACTTCAAGGAGACCACATACCAATGAATCCCTTGGGAAGCTTAATATAATTCCAAAAGAAAAATAGTGAGATTATTTACTTAGTATTTGGCAACAAGTGGCATTCTTCTTCCATCCCCGAAAGCTTTGGAAGATATCCGCAAAATAGGAGGAGCCTGATACCTCTTATATTCATTGAAGTTGATCATCCTGAGCACTTTTGCGATTATTGAATTATCAGTGCCCTCCAATTCTATTTTGTCAGCCGGCTTCTGTAATTCAATGTACTGATAAAGAATTGAATCAAGTATTTTATATTCAGGAAGAGAATCAGTATCAAGCTGATCAGGTATGAGTTCGGCTGAAGGGGCTTTCCTGATAATGTTTTCAGGAATTATTTCACCATTCAGATTAATGAAGTTGGCAAGTCTGTAAACATCTGTCTTGTAAACATCTCCGATAACCGATAACCCTCCGGCCATATCGCCGTAAAGAGTTCCATAACCGACAGCAGCTTCGCTCTTATTTGATGTATTCAGCAAAATACATCCGAACTTATTTGAAAAAGCCATTAGCAGAATCGCCCTTATCCTTGCCTGAATATTTTCCTCGGTGACATCACTTTTCCTGCCTTTAAAAGCAGGAGCAAGGATTTCTTCAAATGCAATGAATGGTTTTTCAATATTGATTATCTGGTAGTTCACATCAAGTTTTTTTGCCAGTGCAATAGAGTCATTAACAGAATGTTCTGATGAATAGCGCGAGGGCAATAGCAACGCACTTACATTTTCATTTCCCAGAGCTTCTGTGGCAAGGCAAATACAGACAGCCGAATCAATCCCACCTGAAAGTCCTAATATACAGTTTCTGAAATTCGTTTTTGCGAAATAGTCATGTATCCCGGAAACGAGAGCCTTATGAATCAGTGATATTGGATCAGGTCTGGGATTTTGCCAGGGGATAGTCCCGGAAAGAATTTCCTCGAGAGAGAATGTCTCCACAGCCTCTTCGAAGAAGGGCAGATGTCTAAAGATCTTGCCCTCACCGGTAAATAAAACCGAAGCCCCGTCAAAAATGAGTTCAGTATTGGCACCTGTCTGGTTGACTGATATAACAGGAATCCGGTACTTAAGAGCTTTTGATCGGAAGATGTTCTCTTTGGCTTCCACCTTAGTATAAGAAAAAGGCGAAGCAGAGATATTTATTATAAAATCAGGATTTTGTTTTGCAAGTTCCTCCATCGGGGAAACGGAGTACAACCTCGTTTTTTCAAATTCATTGTCGAAAGGCTGCTCATCCCACAGATCCTCACAAATGGTCAGAGCTATTTTTAATCCTTTAAATGTAAATGTAGAGAAACTGGTTTCAGGTTCAAAATACCGGTACTCATCAAAAATGTCATAAGTAGGGAGGAGGGCTTTATTTGCAGTAAAGATAACTTTCCCTTCTGAAAGAAGAAGAGCAGAATTAAAAAGCTTTTTACCCTCAGGTTTCCTGTTGAATGTAGGGGAGCCAACAATGGCTGCTATTCCGTTACAATGTGCGGCAATTTCGCCGACGGTCTGATTGCATCTTTCGATAAAATCCAGACGATCGAGCAGATCGAGGGGAGGATAACCTGGTATACAAAGTTCGGAAAATACGATAAGATCAGATCCTTCTGCTTTTGCTTTATTGATTGCTCCGCAAATAAGATCTTTATTTCTGGCGAAATTCCCTATATGGTAATTAAGTTGTGCAACAGAAATTTTCATCGTTTATCCGGTTAGAAATTAATCCCGAAAATGAATTTCATAAACTTTTGTGACGTTTTGTCATTTTTCTGTACGCCGGTATCTCTCGTGACATCAAGAAAATTATTTTCAAAACCGAGACCAAATATCAGGGATATAGTCCTTTCGATAGAAAAATCTATTCCAGCGTTAATATGGTAACCAAGGTTGAACCTATTAATCTCAGTCATCGCTTTTTCCCCCTTTATATCAATTGAGGGGATATCGACTCTTCCACGGATAACAGCCTTTGGATCGAGACCAAGGTCTGCAAAATAGGTGAAGTACCCTATCTCATTTGTTTTAAGCTTAATCCCGACAGGAATGGAGAGATATTGAATTTTGTAAACAATAGGATTCCCTGGAGCAACAATCGTTGTAAAACCTGGAAACTTAAACAGAGTAACATCACTACTCTTCAGTCTTCCCCCTGAATTAATGATACTAAAACCGACAATAAACGCAAAATTTTCTCTTAAATACTTTTCAGCGGTTACAGTGAAATTAAATCCGGGTCTGGAACCTTCATTTCTGACTTCACTTATATCGGTGTTAAACCATGAAATGACCGGACTTGCATAGATTCCTAATCTGTAATTCTGGGCAATAATCATTTTGCCTGAAAGTAAAATCATCAAAAATGGAAAAAGAATTTTCTTTTTATTTCTTAATATATTGATTATTATCATAATAGCTGGATATTTAATCTGATTTACCCGATCTGAAAATATCTGATTTGTTCCTGTCCCAAAAATAACAAATAATAAGAGAACTTATTGATACGTTTTTAATTGTTGCAATTAAATCAAAAGTACCTATTTTAGCCTGCTTAAACTGAAAGTTTTATGAGGGTCCGTTTTTTTAATATCCTGTTCATTTTAATGATTATTCCAGGGATGCTCTGCTGTAAAAGAAATCATTACAAAGTCAGAATATCTCCGATTAAAGTAAATATAGAAATAAAGAGGCTTGAAAAGGATCTTTTCTCCATGAATCCCAATGAAATACCAGGAAATGTAGCAGTTCTCAAAGAGAAATATGATGGATTTCTTCAGCTGTTCAGTTATGTGATTAATACCGGAGGCATAAATGATCCGTCCTTTGGTGATTTTCTTGTTAGGTTTTGTACCGACAAACAGAATAATGAGGTATATACATTGACGATGACGCTTTATCCTGATGTTTTGGATATCAAGGAGAAACTCGACGATGCCTTTCGTCATTACCTGTATTATTTCCCGGGAAGAGCTGTGCCGTCTGTTTACACCTGTATCACTGGATTCAATAACAGTATCATAACCGGAGAAAATATCCTGGGAATAGGACTTGAAAGGTACCTTGGAGCTGATTGCAAATATTATCCGCAACTTGGAATATACAGTTACATGGCAGCAAAGATGACCACTGCTTATATAGTTCCCGATTGCATGTATGGATGGGGTACCTCTGAATGGGATTTTAAAGGAATGAAATATCCTATGGATAACCTTATGGCTGAAATGATCCATGAGGGTAAACTAAAATATTTTGAAAAATGTATGCTGCCTGAGACATCTGATGAAATCATCTTCGGCTTTACTCCGGATCAGATGAAATTCATCAGAAATAATGAAGGTCAGATGTGGCAATACCTTATTGAGAATGATCTTCTTTTTAAAACTGATCAGTTTACTATACATAAATTAGTTGGTGAGGCTCCTTTTACAAACTATTTCACCAGTGAATCTCCGGGCAGGGCTGCTGTTTGGGTTGGATTCAGGATCGTGGAATCATACATGATGAAAAACCAGAGAGTAAGACTTGAGGAGATGATGAATAATGTTGATGTTCAGGGAATTATGGAACAGGCAAAATACAATCCAAAATAAAAAAGGCTGTACCTGCGATACAGCCCTCAATTTCTTTAAGTTGTAATACTATTCAGGATGAATTGCCTCAACCGGGCAAACATCTGCGCATGCACCACAATCAGTGCAAACATCCGGATCAATTTTATAGATGTCACCTTCTGATATTGCTTCTACAGGACATT
>JBGOZX010000005.1:0-68313 GCA_041480425.1 Bacteroidia bacterium | reverse complement strand
TCCACCTCACCCTAAATCCCTATTTTTAAGGTCACCTCACCCTAAATCCCTATTATTAAGGTCACCTCACCCTAAATCCCTATTATTAAGGTCACCTCACCCTAAATCCCTATTATTAAGGTCACCTCACCCTAAATCCCTATTTTTAAGGTCACCTCACCCTAAATCCCTATTTTTAAGGTCACCTCACCCTAAATCCCTCTCCTGAAGGAGAGGGACTTAAATTATTATTAATCAATATAATAGGGGGTGTCTGAAAGGCTCCTTCCTTGATCAATGGCTCCTAAATCTCCTTAAGGGGACTTATTGATTATCAGATTGATATTAAAACCCCCTTTAGGAGGAAGGGGGCAAAATAAAACTTTTTAAACACGCCCTTGGGGGATGAGGTGGATGACGTGAAGATGGGAAGGGGTGATCTAAGAAAAAAGAAGAGAAGTTTGTTTAGGGTATAACTTGAAATACTTTATGGAAATAAAACTATTGGCATTTTTTTTGATGTATATTAAACCATTGGCATACTGAAATTGTTTTTACTACGTTATAGAAAATACATTTAATAAGGAGATTTTGAAAATGAGGAGAAGTATTTTTGCATTTATAGGTTTGGGATCAATACTTTTATGGTCGTGCGGGCATCTGGGAGATACTAAAAATTTAAAGGATGCAGAAAACAGGATTACCCAACAGGAGGACGGTACTATTTCATTGAAACTGGAAAAGGCTGCGTGTTACAGCGATGTAGTAAATCCATCCAGCAATACTGCAGAATGGAATGTTGTTATTTCCAAACCTGGTCGTTTTAAAGTCTGGCTTTCAAGTGCCACTAAAGACACAACAGATCTCAGTTATGCAAATTCTGTAAAAATAAGTCTTATGGATAATCAGCTTGAGGTGAATCCTGTGTGTGATAAAATTGTACAGAATTCAAGTGATGTTCCTTACCCTTATTTCAGGGCAGACTCATATATGGGATCATTTTATATTTCAGAGCCCGGGGAATATAATATTCAGGTTATCAGTGAAAAAGTTACTTCGAAGAATGCCAGGAGCCAAAGCTCTTCGCCAGCTGATAACACTAAACTGATGTCAGTTATCCTGACTCCTATGACGCGTTAGGTTTTTCATCGATCCACGTTCTTGCATTTACGAAGGCTTGAATCCATGGTGTGACTTCGTCTTTTTTTCTGTCAGCCGGATAATATCCGCATTGCCATGGGAAAAAAGATCTTTCGAGGTGCGGCATCATCACCAGATGCCGGCCATCATCCGAACATAATCCTGCAATATCAAAATCTGAACCATTGGGATTTGCCGGATATGTATGCCTGCTGTATTTCAGCACTATGTGATATCTGTTCTCATCATAGGGCAAGCTGAATCGTCCTTCCCCATGGGCTACCCATATACCCAGTTCCTTTCCTGACATGTTGCCAAGCATAACAGAATAATTATCCGTGATCTTTACTCCTACAAAACCGGATTCGAACTTATGTGAAGCATTATGAAGTAGTTTTGGCATCTTTTCATGATCAGTGTAAATCAATCCAAGTTCTGCCATCAACTGACATCCGTTGCAGACTCCAAGTGAAAGGGTATCAGGTCGTCTGTAGAACTCAGCAAGTGCCCTGCCTGCTTTTTCATTGTATCTGAATGCTCCAGCCCATCCCTTTGCAGAGCCCAGAACATCAGAATTTGAAAAGCCACCCACAAAAACAATCATGCTTATTTCTTCCAGGGTTTCTCTTCCACTGATAAGGTCGGTCATGTGTACATCTTTCACATCAAAGCCTGCCAGCCAGAGTGCATAAGCCATCTCCCTGTCGCCGTTAACACCTTTTTCACGGATAATTGCAGCCCGGGTGCCACTCTTCTTTCTCCTGTCCGGCGATAGTCCAACCGATTTAAAGGAACTCTTAAAATCACCTGAACTAATATTCAGTTCATGCTTTTTATAGTTCCGGAACCGTTCCAGAGCAAGTTCGGGACCACATTGTTTTCTGTCGAGAAGATAAGATGTTGTGAACCATTTATCTCTCAGGTGATTAATATTAAAAACATATGATTCTTTGAGGATATTGATATATAGAGTTCTTTCATTTACAGGATGCCCGATTGAAAAACAGGAAATGCCATGTTCCAGAAGAATTTCGGCTACTGAATCCTCATCTTTTACCTGAATTATTATTCCGGGATTCTGACTGAAAAGCAACCTGATTGTATCCTTTTCATCAAGTTCTGAAAGATTTACGGTTATCCCACCTGTTGTATTTGAAAAACACATTTCAAGAAGGGTGGTTATCATTCCCCCGGCAGAAATATCATGACCTGAAAGTATTTTCCCTTTGTTAATAAGATATTGAATCGTATTGAAGACCTCAGCAAAATAGGATGGATCTTTCACTATAGGAACTTCATCGCCCAGCCTGTTCACAACCTGTGCAAAGCTGCTTCCTCCCAGTTTTAGTTTGTCACAACTCATATCAATATACAGGAGACTAGTATAAGGGTCTTTAACAATAACAGGTTCAACGATTTTCCTTATATCTTTTACCTCACCTGAGGCAGATATTATGACGGTTCCGGGCGAATAGACAACCTGATCGCTGTATTTTTGTGTCATTGAAAGACTATCCTTACCTGTAGGTATATTTATCCCAAGGCAAATAGTAAAATCGCTTGCTGCTTTGGTTGCGGCATATAACCTGGCATCCTCGCCAGGGTTTTTACACGGCCACATCCAGTTTGCCGAGAGAGATACACTCTTAAGTCCATCGGTGAGAGGAGCCCAGATGATATTGGTAAGAGCTTCTGCAATTGAAAGCACCGAACCGGCAGCAGGGTCAACCAGCCCAGCTGCCGGAGCATGTCCGATAGATGTTGCCATCCCATACTTTCCGCGGTAATCAAGTGTAATGGCACCCAGATTATTTAAGGGCAGCTGAAGAGGACCAGCGCATTGTTGTTTGGCAACCCTTCCAGTCACTGAACGGTCAACCTTATTTGTCAGCCAGTCTTTACATGCAACCTCCTCTATCTGCAGAACCTGCTCAAGATATTCTATTATCTTTTCAGGTAAATATTCCACCTTGCTGTAATTTGCTGCAGCAGAATTATCGTTCAAAGTTGTTTTCGGAGGATCACCAAAAAGAGATGCCAGCGAAATATCAATCGGTTTTTCTTTGTTGGCAGGGTTCTCGAATGTGAACATATGATCACCGGTAATCTCCCCAATAATGTAAATTGGTGCTCTCTCCCTTTCGGCAATCCTTCTCAGCAAATCAATATTTATCTTCTTCATTACCAGTCCCATACGTTCCTGCGATTCGTTACCGATTATTTCCCTTGCAGACAGGGTAGGGTCTCCTACTGGTAACTTGCTGATGTCTATCCTGCCTCCGGTTGCTTCAACAAGTTCGGAAAGGCAGTTAAGATGACCTCCTGCTCCGTGGTCGTGTATAGATATTATGGGGTTGCTATCCGTTTCACCAAGAGCCCTGATAGCGTTATATACTCTTTTTTGCATCTCAGGATTTGCCCTCTGTACTGCATTAAGCTCAATCGACCTGTCATAGTTGCCGGTATCAACTGAAGATACAGTTCCGCCTCCCATCCCAATCCTGTAGTTGTCACCACCAAGGAGAACAATAAGGTCTCCTTTTTCAGGAATACTCTTTTCACTGTCTTTCTTTTTGCCTATACCTATACCTCCTGCCAGCATTATTACTTTATCGTATCCGAATTTTTTGAGGTTTTCAAAATGCTCGAATGTAAGAACTGATCCGCATATAAGTGGTTGTCCGAATTTATTTCCAAAATCGCTGGCGCCATTTGAAGCTTTGATTAAGATGTTCTCAGGGGTCTGATAAAGCCAATGCCTTTCTTTTGTGGCTTTTTCCCATTGACGGCCTCCGTCAGGACGGGGATAAGAAGTCATATAAACTGCAGTACCTGCAACAGGGAAAGCTCCTTTTCCTCCGGCAATACGATCCCTTATTTCGCCACCTGTACCTGTTGATGCCCCATTGAACGGCTCAACAGTTGTCGGGAAATTGTGTGTTTCAGCTTTAAGGGAAAGGACTGATTCAAAGTCCTTAATAGAGAAAAAGTCAGGTTTATCCTGTGTGGCTGGGGCAAACTGTTCCACCACAGGACCCTGGAGGAAGGCACAATTGTCCTTATAGGCAGAAACAACTTTATTGCGATTAAAATGAGTTGTGTTTTTTATGAGTTGGAAAAGGGTTGAATCCCTCTCTTCTCCGTCAATTATAAATATTCCATTGAAAATTTTATGACGGCAATGTTCAGAATTGACCTGGGAAAAACCAAAGACCTCACTGTCAGTTAATTTCCGGCCAATCGACCTGCTTAACCTTTCCAGATAAGCAACTTCATCTTCATTTAGTGCAAGGCCTTCTTTATGACTATATTGTTTTATATCATCAATGTAAAATACCGGGTCGGGTTTTCTGTCAATAATAAAAATGTGCTGGTCCAGCCTGTTGTAAACCGACTGAAGCATTGGATCATAGAGTGGATCCTTTTTGATAACAGGATGGAACTCCTCGATTCGCTTTATTCCTGTAATACCCATATTCTGTGTTATCTCAACAGCATTTGTACTCCAGGGAGTTATCATCTCTTTTCTGGGTCCGATAAAAGTGCCTTCAATTAATTCTTTATTTATCAGGGTTGCTGCAGAGAACAGCCAGATAAGTTTTTCAATTTCTTTTTCCTGTAGTTTTTCAGATGCTCCGACAGCGATTAGATTCTTGGAAAGGCCTTCAAAAAAGAGAATCATGTTGATGATGTTAAGATATTGATTTATAAAGATTTAACTTCAATATATAATTTGAATAACAATCAGGTAAATATAATACTACTTTTAGATATCTCTGTGCAACTCTGTGGCTTCTCTGTGTAACTCTGTGTAAGTTTTATTTTTTTATTAAAGAGAGAACCACAAAGGATGCACAGAGAACCACAGAGATTCTTATTTCAGTCCGCTTCGTTCAAGGAAAGCATCAATTGAAGGTTCTTTGCCTCTGAAACTTAAATATAGATTCCGGGGTTTATCTGTACCACCTTTTTCAAGTATATTCCTTCTGAACGATTGGGCTATATCATAGTTAAAGATCCCTGATTCCCTGAAATACCAGAATGCATCTGCATCAAGTACTTCAGCCCATTTATAACCATAATAACCCGCAGCATATCCACCTCCGAACAGATGTGTGAATGAGCAGCTTATATTTGATGTTTCAATTTTAGGAAAGAGTTCTGTTTTTGCCAGTGCTTGTGACTCAAACTCAATAATATCTTTTTCAGGAGCTTTCGTTAAGGAATGCCATGCCATATCCAGAAAGGCAAAGCCCAACTGTCGTAAACATGCATACCCCTCATTAAAAGTTGATGCTTCTCTTATCTTTCTCATAATTTCAGAAGGAATCTTTTCTCCTGTCTGATAATGAACAGCCCAGGAGTCGAGCCATTCCTGTTCGTAAGCATAGTTTTCCATGAATTGCGATGGAAGCTCCACAAAGTCGCGGGCAACATTTGTCCCTGAAAGGCTTTCATAGGTGCATCGTGTTATCATACCGTGCAGTGCATGGCCAAATTCGTGGAGAAAAGTTGTCAGCTCATTAAATGAAAGCAGAGAGGGTCTGGTTTCTGTTGGCCTGGAAAAGTTTGTAACGATCGAAATCAATGGCCGGACATCTTTACCATCCATCATATGCTGTTCCCTGTAACCTGTCATCCAGGCGCCACCGTTTTTCCCTGGCCGGGGGTGATAGTCGGTATACAGAACTGAAAGGAAAGTGCCATCGCTATCAAATACCTCCCAGGTTTTTACCTCAGGATGATAAACAGGGATCTCACTATTCTGTGAAAACCTTATTCCATAGAGGGAGGTAGCAAGATTAAAGATAGCTTTCTCTGCATTTTCCAGCCTGAAAAATGGTCTGAGTATTTCATCATCAATGTTAAATTTTTCTTTTTTCAGTTTTTCAGAATAGTACGCCCAATCCCATCGCTCAACATCACCGGTATGACCGTTTTTTTCAGCATATTCTCTGATGTTTTGAAAATCCCGTTCGGCGTATGGCTTCGATGATTTATAAAGGTCATCAATAAATTTCTCAACTTTAGCAGGAGTATCGACCATCCGGTCTCCTAAAATCATTTCGGCATAATTACTAAATCCCAGCATTTTAGCTATTTCATATCTCAGACTTGCTATTCTCAGGACCAGGTTTCTGTTATCCCTGTCATTCCCCCTGAAGGAACGGGAAGAAAAAGCTTTGAACATTTTTTCCCGCAATGGTCTTACGTCGGAATTTTGCATAAATGGCCCATAGCTGGGAAAATGAAGTGAAAAAATCCAGCCCTCTTTTCCCCTGTTTTTAGCTTCCATTCCGGCCATTTCTATAATACCCTCCGGTAAGCCGGCAAGATCTATCTTTTCGGTGATATGAAGCTCAAATGAATTGGTCTCTTCAAGTACATTCTCCTCAAATTGGAGTGACAGTTTCGAGAGCTCCTCAGACATCTCCCTGAAGGTGGCTTTTTGATCATCCCTGAGCCCTGCTCCACCAAGGATAAAGCTCCGGTATTTCCTTTCCAGAAGCATTACCTGTTCTATTGTCAGAAGTAATGAATCCTTCAAATTATAAACAATTTTTATCCTGTCAAACAGCTGTTCATTCAGAGTAATATCGTTTGAAAAGCGTGTAAGCAAAGGGGATACCTCCCGGGCAACAGCCTGGATCTCTTTCGAAGTTTCTGCACTGTTCAGATTGAAAAGGATTAATGATGTTTCTCCTAACCTTTCACCGTTCCGGTCAAGTGCTTCAATTGTGTTTGAGAAATCAGGAGGTTCGCCGGTTTCAGTTATTGCTTTTATTTCTTGTGAAGCAGACTTAATAGCATCTTCAATTGCAGGTTTGAAGTGTTCTGGTTTAATAATATCAAAAGGTGGTGTTCTGAATGGCGTAG
This sequence comes from Bacteroidia bacterium, assembly GCA_041480425.1. Taxonomy (GTDB): domain Bacteria; phylum Bacteroidota; class Bacteroidia; order Bacteroidales; family VadinHA17; genus LD21. Next base: position 61,317 of record JBGOZX010000005.1, on the reverse strand, counting down.
CCCAGTGTTGCAGCAGTGGATTAGTCATATGGCTGAATTTCAGTCTCCTCTTCTACTTCCGATACTGGAGCCCCTGCATATTTTGCCGGATAGGGTGCGCTGCCCTTTGCAGCATACCAGAGAATCCTGTTCAAAAGATCATCATTACCTGAATCAACCCCGTCAAATTCGGGAAGAAGGCTTTTCTTCGCATAATACAATGCTTTCCCTTTGAGGGATAAAATCTGTGGGTTCATCTCATCAATCGGGATTTTATTCGGAAGTGCTTTATATTGAGATTTATCCGGTATTGATGTAAAGCAATCAAACATCGGATTTGCAATAGCATCCTGGATATTCATCGGGGGCAAACCCAGAATCTGCTCAATGGTCCGGACCATTGAAGGCTGGGTATAATAAGTATGATTGGTTTTTTTCAATCTTGAATAAGGGCTTATTACCAGCGCAACTGTCCGGTATGCGGAGACATGATCCCATCCTCCCTGAGAATCATCTTCAACTACGAATATTACAGTGTTTTCCCAGAAACGACTTTTGGTGAATGCCTCCACGATGCGCCCAAGTGCAGCATCATTATCTGCAACCATTGCTCTTGGTGTAGGGGAGCCTGGCCTGACCCCTGCAGTATGATCGTTTGGTAGTGCGACAACCAACAGTTCAGGAAGCTGGTCACCCGGCATCGCTTCATAATTATTTAATTCCTTGATTAATGCATCAGCCCGCATTGCATCAGAAAACTCATGGTTACCATAAGATGGATATGTCTGGCTGAGAATTTTCTTTACAGGTTCAATAGTGGTGTAATTAGTGAACTCAACTTTTTCTCCGGCTTTGTATTTTTTATAAATATCTGTCCATTTTAGTTTATTGTCCAGGACCGGAACAGATGCTTCTCCATATATCCGGACTGACTTACCATGACCTGTTGCATTATCCCAGATGAATCCGGTAGGAGCATAGACCAGCGCATCGGTTTGCACATGAGCATAACTTCTGAACCATGCCCTCATATTCTTTTCAATATAGTCGGTGACTATTGAGGCATCAGTCCACTGATGACCTTCTGCGGAACATTTTCCCGACACATGGAAATTATCCAAAAGCATAAATTCCTCTGAAAGCTTATGGGTATTCGGGGTAATTTCAGCTCCATAAATACATAGAGCTCGATCCCCGTCTCCCTGTTTCATATCACCAAGAATCTGGTCGTAGGTCCTGTTCTCTTTTATTATATATACAACATGTTTAAAAACAGATGGTTCTCCTATTCTGTCAGGAACAGGTTTAGGCTGAATGGATTCTCTTGGTTTTTCCCTTGCCAATGTTGCCCTTGAAAGATCATTGACAGCGATAACTGTATCGGTATATGCTTTAAGATTCTTCATATCCGGAACCGGAATAACCGATACTGAAGCGAGCATATTATGAGAATTGTAAATCAGATTGTTGGTTTTGGGATAATTCAGAGGCAACCTTGCACCATAAGCTTCTAGGTTTGCTACATAGAGATACCCTGCAGATGATATGCAGATACCTGAAGGATAGGCTCCTGTCGGAATGAATCCTGTCACTAAACTGGTATTTCCTGAGCCATTTCTTGCTGATCTTTTCGCCAGACTTATTACTGCCAGGGCATTATCCATTCCGTTAGCGACATAGAGAGATTGCTCATCTGATGAAAGACATAATCCGTTTGGTGAATCACCGAAGAAAGGATTAATTTCGGGTTGTAATCTGACACTTATCGTTTCAGTTACCTCATCTGTAATTGTGTTGATAACGGAAACATTGTCACTATTTGAATTGGTAACATAAACAAAACTTCCCTCACTATCGCTGATTATTTCATTGGGATGCAGACCGACCACCAGCTCTTTAATAATCGTTCCTTTGTTCGGATCAATAATGGTAACACTTCCTTCCCTGGTTGCGCCACCGGCCTTATTATCAACTCTTGCCTTCCCCCATGGAATACCTGCGACCTCTTTGTCATTGTTTAAGGGGTGCCTGCCTGCCCAGTTTGTGACATATAATTTCCCAGACGCCATAGTCAGACCATAAGGAGCTACACCAGGATCAGCAATCCAAACTATGTCACCGGAAACAAAATCCTGTTTTATTATCTTATTATTCCCGTTAAGGACAACATAGAGGTATTTATGATTTAATTCATTGGTAATAAGTATTTCATTTGGCAATGCCAATTCAGCAGGAGGTTCAGCTTTGTACTCCAATAACCTGCCAAATTCTGCCTTTTGTCCGTCCCATCTGGCTGATGCAACAAAAGATCTGTCGTTTGCGCCAATTACACTCCAGTAAACTTCAGGATTTCCGTTGTTAATATGCCAGATAATCCCCGAATAAGTATTCATTCCACCTCTGAGACCCAAATGATCACTATTCCTAAGTATGAATTTCACATTATTATCTAAAGTACTGATAAATACAATACTCGATCTTTCTTCTACTGCCAGCCATTTTTTGTCAGGAGATAATGCAACATCAAGCGAATGATTTTCGAGTGATACATCACCAAAGCGTATCGGGATACCCGCTGGCTGTATAAACCTGTTGTATGGTAGCTGAATCCGAAGCGGTACTTTTTTTAATTCTGCCTTTGCCGGAACCTGAGATTGAACCAGAAAACTCACAGTCAACAGAATCAGGGTTAAAGAATATCTCATGACTTTATATATAAAATTTAATTTATTTTTCAAAAATTCTTTTGATTATAAAAAGAAGAAAATATCTGAATTCTCTTTTAACTAAAGATATATGAAAAAAATTAAAAAGAGACTGAATTTTAAGTTTCAGTCTCTTACTTTATTTTCAGAATGGTAAATCGCTTAGCTCCTCATTCTCCGGTGGTATGTCCTCCAAAGTACTATGTGACGGAGTGTTCTGATCTCTGCCTGGAGCGGATGTTTTTTCAATCTTCCATGCATCGAGATTTGTAAAATAGTTGATCTTCCCGTCGCGTTCCCATTTGTTTCCTTTAAGATTAAACCAGATCTTAACCTCTTCGTTAAGGAATGATTCATTAATGAGGTCGCACTTATCCTGTATAAGCTGAAACTTGATATAATCGATAAACACGGCAGCTCCACCTGTATCTTTCCTTTCAATTACAAATTCGCGTTTTTTGAACTTGTCGCTTACCTGGTTAACAGGTGAGATATCGATAATTTTTCCGGTAATTTCAAATGCCATTTCAGTCTATTCTTCGTGAATAATTATCTTTTCAATTTTGTCACCCTGACGAACCTTGTCAATAACATCGATGCCTTCAAAAACTTTTCCGAAGCACGTATGTTGTCTGTCAAGGTGTTTTGTATTGGTTCTGCTGTGGCAGATAAAGAACTGTGAACCACCTGTATTCTTCCCGGCATGTGCCATCGAAAGAATTCCTCTGTCGTGATACTGATTGCTACCGTCAAGTTCACACTTGATCTTATAGCCCGGTCCGCCTGTTCCAACTCTCGGATCGCTTAGATCTTTAGAGTAAGGACAGCCTCCCTGAATTACAAAATTGGGAATAACCCTGTGAAATGCCAGTCCATCATAGTAACCTTCTCTGGCAAGTTTAACAAAATTTTCAACTGTGCCAGGGGCATCTTCTTCAAAAAATCCGACCTGCATTACACCTTTAGGAGTCTGTATCTCAGCAGTTCTCATGTTACTTTATTATTTCAAGGAGCTCAACTTCAAAAATAAGAGTTGAATATGGTTTGATCACATCACCAGCGCCATTTGCACCGTAAGCAATACTTTCCGGAAGATAAAGCTTAAATTTTGAACCAACCGGCATAAGCTGTAAAGCTTCAGTCCAGCCGGGGATAACTCCTGAAACGGGGAATTGAGTCGGTTCATTTCTTTTTACTGAAGAATCAAACTCCGTACCGTCAATAAGTGTTCCGACATAATGAACCTTAACAGTGCTCTCAGCTGTAGGCTTTGGACCGGTTCCCATTTTTACTACTTCATATTGGAGGCCACTTGGAGTTACGGTTACTCCGGTTTTTTCTTTATTTTTTGCTAAAAATGCCTCATTTTCAGCAATATAGTCTTTGTATGTTACTTTATTCGTTTCAGCCTGTTTTGCAGCTTTTGCTGTTTCACGTCCATTGATAAATACCATTATAAAGCCTCTGGCAACTTCATCTGACATTATAGGTTTTCCCTTTTCACCATCAAGCATAGCTTTCGCAACTAACTTTGGATCCAGATTAAGACTATCTCCTTTCAAAGCATTATAATTTACGATCCCGAATGCATATGAAAGTGAGTCTTCTTTACTTTTAATTTTTACCTTTGTAATAGAATTTTTTGCACATGAGCCAAGTAATAAGGCAGTTACAACAGTCAGAACAATTAATCCCTTGATTTTCATTTGTTATAGTTTTTAATTTAAATTTCCGCAAAGATAATACTTTGGCAAAAGGAAAAAAGTATATGAAAAATTATTTTTCAAATTTTTACGGCCCGTATAATTTGTCTTTTCCCGGGTGGTCCGGGAAGAAGAGTAACTTCAAATCCACAGTATTTCAGATTTCTTTTTACTTCACCCTTGGCAGAATATGTTACCAGTATTCCATTCGTGACCGTAATATCTGAAATCTTTTTAAATATGTCCAATGTCCACATTTCAGGTTGTTTGTCCGGGCCGAAAGCATCAAAATAAATAAGATCATAACTGCCGGATATGTCATCAGAAGTAAGATCACCTTTGATTTTGTTCAGAATAAAATTATCACAGATAATCTGAGGGTAATTCCATCCGGTGGAATGTATTGTATCAAAGATCTTTTTGCCTTCCTTCCCTGTAAAAACAAAATGGTTAAGTGAATTAATAATATAATCGGGGAGAGGATGTTTTTCAATAGAAGTGTAATTAACAACTCTGTCCCCGTTGATGCTCCTCATAGCTGTGAGAAGAGCATTCAGTCCTGTTCCAAAACCTGCCTCAAAAATATTGACCGGATTTGCTTTGCAGAAATCAAATCCACTATTAATAAAAATATGCATGGATTCCTGTACTGCCCCGTGAATGGAATGATAATGTTCATTTAATTCAGGAACAAATATTGTATGTGAGCCATCACCTGTTGCAATAATTTTTGTCACGATAAAGCAATATAATATCCAGAAATCAAATTAAGGTTAGGTTTTCTATTCTAAATATATTATATTATTTTTATTATCGGATTTTTTTACGATGTTCCTTCAATAAAAATTCAGTATTAAATATTTATAACCATAAACATGAAAAAAACACATTCTAGAAGGGAATTCCTTAGAGTCTCTGCTACAGGGGCATTAGGAGCATTAGTCCTTTCACAGTCTTCCTTTAAAACAGTCGGCACGCTTGCGTCAAAATCAGCGGTGGCTGACCCCAAAACCTTCGGTATTGGGCTTCAGTTATACACTATCCGTGATGCTATGGGAAAAGATGTTCCGGGTTCGTTGAAAAAGGTTTCTGATATCGGTTATAAATATCTTGAACTGGCCAATTATGCAAACCGTAAGTTTTATGGATATGAACCTTCCGAATTCAAGAAACTGGTGAATGGCCTGGGTATGGAAATCCTAAGTAGTCACGCAAGTGTAGATGGAAGTAGTATTAAAACAGACAATGCTAAAACAATGGCTGAAGACCATGCAAAACTTGGTGTTAAGTATTGCATGCAGCCCTGGGTGGTTGAAGAAGCACGCAAAACAATCGCCAGTTATCAGAAAATGGTAGCCGACTGGAATAAGGTTGGTAAGATCATGAAAGAAAATGGTGTCCAGTTCGGGTATCACAATCACAATTTCGAATTCGCTACTGTAGAAGGGAAGGTACCCTTCTATGATATCTTTATGCCAGAGATGGATAAAGATCTGATAACTATGGAACTGGATCTTTTCTGGGCAATTAAAGCCGGCCAAAATCCGGTTGAGATATTCAAAAAATACCCGGGCAGGTTCCAACTTTTCCATATGAAAGATATGTTCTCAAATGAAGCACCCATATTCACTACCGACGGTGTCACTGATTTCGCTCCTGTAGGTTCTGGAGTAATTAATTTTAAAGAGATCCTGGCAGCTAAAGATATTGCAGGTATGAAATACATGATTGTTGAACAGGACAGCTCTAAAGATAGTAAGCAGTTTGATGCAATCCAAACCAGTATTACCAATTTAACAACAAAAATACTTGTTTAGTCCTGTACTAATTACAATCTAATATAAATTAACCGGATGGACCTTAAAAGCATCAGAATGGAGCTAAGGGTTTGTTCTGGTTGCTGATAGGAATTCTGCAATTTATTTACATTAATTTAATAAGTATATTTGCAGGATACAGTTAAAAGCTGTATGACTTTTGAAATGATGATCAAGATTTTAAAAAATATACCTGCTTTTTTCCTGCTGGTTGCCGGATTGGCCATATGTGCTCATCTGATTATTCCGCATGATCATCATTTATCTGATGCATATTCATATCAGGTAGATAAATGTCCGGCTTCAAACGGGAAAACCAGTCACAATTCAGGTTTCCCTGTTCATTGTCATGCATTTAATGACCTGGCCTCAGAAAAGGCCACCTCTTATGTTTTAACAAAAATTATTCAATCTAAAAATATCTCAAACGATTTTTTGCCTGATTCTTTTTCTTTTGAATTATCAGTTTCAATTATTACGATATTTGACATCCGGGAACGTTTCTCCGATTCTTATTTTGTTCAATTATCTCCGTTAAGGGCTCCTCCTTCTTCAAGCTAATACTTTATAAAGAACCCCCTTCCCAAACTTTCCCCACAGGGGAAGGAGTAAATCTTTTCCCCCCTTCGCTTTCGTGTAGCTTAAGCGAAGCAAAGCTGGGGAAACAAGAGAGGGTGTGGAATAATAATAAAAACATCTTAAGATAGTCAGTTATTAAAGTTAAATATTTTCCAAGTAATGATAAATCGAATTATCTCATTCTCAATAAAAAATAAATTCATTATCGGATTATTTATTTTAACATTGATCGGATGGGGGACTTACTCATTAACGAAGTTACCTATCGATGCTATTCCGGATATTACTAATAATCAGGTGCAGGTCATTTCGCTTGCGCCATCCTTAGCAGTTCAGGAAGTAGAAAGTTTTATTACAGCACCTATTGAGGTTTCGGTTGCCAATATTCCTGATATTATCGAACTTCGGTCTATATCCCGGTTAGGGTTGTCGGTAGTAACCGTGGTGTTTGAAGACGGTGTTGATGTTTACTGGGCAAGACAGCAGCTAAGTGAGCGGTTGAAAGAAGCTGAAGAGGTCATTCCGGCAGGAGTTGCCCAGATATCACTTGCTCCTATTTCAACAGGACTGGGTGAAATATTCCAATATCGGCTGGCAGTGAAAAAAGGATACGAAAGAGAGTTCAATCCAATGGAATTGCGGACTATTCAGGACTGGGTTGTACGTCGGGAAATGCTCGGTACTCCTGGGGTTGCTGACATAAATAGTTATGGCGGGTTTGTCAAGCAATACGAAATAGCTGTAAATCCCGAAAGACTAAGAGGTATGAACCTATCACTGACCGATATTTTTACAGCCCTTGAAAAAAATAACGAAAATACAGGCAGCGCCTATATTGATAAAAAGCCCACTGCTTATTTTATCCGTGGGATAGGATTGGTTAAAACAATTGAGGATATTGAAAAGATTGTTGTTAAAACCAGTAGTTCTGGTATTCCTGTACTAATCAGGGATATAGCAACGGTTCAATTCGGTAGCGCTACGAGGTATGGAGCTTTTGTAGTTGATACTACAGAGGCTGTTGGCGGTGTGGTTATGATGTTAAAAGGAGCTAATGCTCATGAAGTAATTGATAATGTGGAAACACGCATAGAATCGATCCAGAAATCATTGCCTAAAGAAGTAAGGATAGAACCTTATCTTAATCGCTCTGATCTTGTGGGACGTGCAATTAGCACTGTATCAAGAAACCTTATAGAGGGTGCCTTAATTGTCATCTTTATTTTGGTTTTATTACTCGGGAATATGCGTGCAGGGCTCATTGTGGCTTCAGTTATTCCGCTTGCAATGCTTTTTGCCGTTTCAATGATGAGCCTTTTTGGAGTGTCAGGCAACCTGATGAGCCTCGGTGCAATTGACTTTGGGCTGATTGTTGATGGAGCAGTAATTATTGTTGAAAGTGTTGTCCATCGGATTTTTATGAGTAAACATCACCATCCCGGATTGGCGAAACTGACGCAGGCTCAGATGGATGAAAATGTACTTGATTCGGCAAAACGGATGATGAGTTCAGCAACTTTCGGTCAGATAATAATATTAATAGTGTATCTGCCGATAATGGCGCTTGTTGGCATCGAGGGGAAAATGTTTCGCCCTATGGCACAGGTAGTTACTTTTGCGCTGATTGGGGCGGCAATTCTGTCGCTGACTTATGTTCCCATGGCCTCTGCATTGTTCCTTAGTAAGAATACAAGTCACAAACCAAATTTTTCTGACCGGTTGATGGGTTGGATCCGTAAAGCATTTAATCCTGTAATTGCCTTCGCACTCAGACGTAAAGTTCTCATTTCTGTTTCGGCAGTTGCTCTGTTCCTGTTCAGCCTCTTTTTGTTCAGCCGTTTAGGCGGAGAGTTTATTCCACAGCTTGAAGAAGGTGACCTTGCCTCAGGAGTTATGACTCTTCAGGGTGGATCACTTTCTAATACCGTCGATAAAGTCATTATGGCTAATAAGATATTGCTTGAAAATTTTCCTGAAGTAAAGCACGCTGTTTGCAAAATAGGAGCCGGTGAGATCCCCACAGACCCTACTCCTATGGAAACAGGTGATTACATAATTACCTTAAAAGATAAGAGTGAGTGGGTTTCTGCAACAACTCGTGAGGAATTAGTTGGAAAAATGGAAGAGAAACTGGTCGCTCTGGCTGGTGTTAAATTTGAATTTCAGCAACCTATACAAATGCGGTTTAATGAATTAATGACGGGTTCAAAGCAGGATATAGCAATTAAAATATTTGGTGATGACCTGAACACTCTTTCAGAAAAAGCATCTGAGGTTGAAAAGATTATTCAGACAATTTCAGGAGTTCAAGATATTAACGTAGAGAAAGTTACTGGTCTGTCACAGGTACAGGTTGAATATAACCGTGATCGTCTTGCACAATATGGGCTCTCTGTAGAGGATGTTAACCGTGTTTTACGTGCTGCTTTTGCAGGAAGTCAGGCAGGAGTCGTATTTGATGAAGAAAAACGTTTTGGTCTTGTAGTCCGTCTGGATAAAGATTACAGGCAGAGCCTGGATGATATAAAAAATCTCACTGTTGCGCTTCCTGATGGACACCAGATACCATTCGACCAGATAGCTGATATTTTAATTAAATCAGGCCCTGCCCAAGTCTCAAGGGAGAATACCAGGCGCAGGATCACTATCGGTTTTAATGTCCGTAATCGTGATATTCAAAGCGTAATAAATGATGTTACGGCTCAGATAGATGAAAAAATTCAATTGACAACAGGCTATTATGTGACTTATGGGGGTCAGTTTAAGAACCTTGAGGCTGCTCAGAAAAGACTTTCCATTGCAGTTCCAATTGCACTGCTTTTGATATTTGTATTACTTTACTTTACATTTCATTCTGTGAAACAATCACTATTGATTTTTACAGCGGTTCCCATGTCAGCTATTGGAGGTGTTTTTGCCCTGTGGTTACGCGGAATGAACTTCTCTATATCTGCAGGCGTAGGTTTTATTGCATTATTTGGTGTAGCAGTTCTCAATGGAATAGTGCTGATAGCCGAGTTTAACCGTCTTGAAAAAGAAGGTGTTACTGACATTACCGAGCGTGTGCTAAAAGGTCTGCATACACGCTTACGTTCTGTTATTTTGACTGGTGCTGCTCCAGCTTTGGGATTTTTACCTATGGTCATTTCAACCTCTGCAGGGGCAGAAGTTCAAAAACCGCTGGCAACGGTGGTTATTGGCGGACTTATTACGGCTACATTGCTAACCTTGATCATCCTGCCAGTTTTATATATTATCTTTTCATCAGGAAAATTCAGGTTTTCCTTTAAAAGGAAATCTTTAAAGACATTGTCTTTACTATTGTTGCTTTTTATTGGTTTGTCTTTTTTTAATATCACAAATGCTCAGCAAACAAGAACTATAAACCTCCATGAGGCTATCCAGACAGCCCTTGACAGCAGCCTTTCTGTGAAATCTTCAGCTTATTCAATAGAAGTCCAGAAGGCTCTAAAAGGAGCAGCACTTGACCTTCCCAAAACAGCTATTGACGGACAGTACGGCCAGTTCAACTCTTATACAAACGACAATAGTTTTACTGTTTCCCAATCGTTTGCGTTCCCCTTAGTATATGTTAACCGATATAAGCTGGCTAATGCAAATATTAAAAGTAGTGAGTGGCAATTTAAGGTTTCGCAACTTGAAATTGCAACCCAGGTGAAACAGGTTTACTGGCAATACGTTTTCCTGAATGCAAAACAAAAACTGCTGTTGTACCAGGATAGCCTTTATTCTGGGTTTTTAAGAGCAGCTGAATTAAGATCAAAAGCCGGTGAAACAAACCGGCTCGAAATGATCACAGCCCGTTCACAAAGCCTTGAAATTAAAAACCAGTTATTTCAGGTAACATCTGATATCGGTATTTATAGTCGAAAACTGATGATAATTTTAAACATTAAATGGCTACCAATCCCGGAAGAAAGTGATTTGCACAGAATTGATTGTTCGTTTCTCACTGATAGTGCCTCAGTTGAACATAATCCATCATTGGGGTATATTCAGCAACAGGTCGAAGTATCACAAATCGCGAAAAGACTTGAACGGAGCCAGATGCTACCAGATTTAAATGTAGGTTATTTCAGTCAGACAATAATCGGAACACAGGATGTTGACGGAGTGCCTCTTAATTTTGGTAAGGGTTTCCGTTTTACAGGAGTTCAGGCAGGTATTTCAATTCCTTTGTGGGTTACACCATTTACATCAAGAGCAAAGGCCGCAAAAATAAGCGAAAACATTGCGCGTACAGATGCTGAATATTATACCAGGTCAATTGCCGGCAATTATCAGTCATTACTCGATGAGTATAGTAAGTTCTCTTCAAGTGTTGATTACTATGAAAAACAGGCTGTACCTGAGGCCGACCTGATAATTGATCAGGCAACCCGCAGCTACAAAGCAGGCGCATTGGATTACCTGGAGTATGTACTGACCCTGAACAGGGCATTGACTATCAGACAAAACTACCTGGATGCTCTGAATAGTTACAATCAAACAATTATTTCAATAGAATATATCACAGGCAAAATATTTTAAAATATAAAGATCATGACAAAATTCAATTATAGAGCATCGGTAATCCTTTTGGGACTAATGATTTACTTAGGTTCATGTACGAACAGAAATAAGCCAGTTGCCACTACCCTGGAGGTTGAAGTACTACCGGAAGATATTGTAGAGTTGCGGGACGACCAGATCAAACTCGCAGGTATCCAGATGGGAACGGTTGAAATGCGAAAAATTAGCAACACGCTAAAGGTCAATGGTATTGTTTCTGTAGCACCGCAAAACCTTGCAACTGTTTGTATGCCTTTAGGAGGCTTTATTAAGTATACTACCCTTATTCCGGGGAATGCTGTAAGCAAGGGACAAACACTTGCAGTGATAGAAAACCAGGATTTTGTTGATATTCAACAGAATTACCTTGAAGCCAAAAACAAGCTGGTATTTGCTGAAGCAGAATTTAAACGTCATACTGATTTATATAAAGATGATGTATATTCAGAGCAAAACCTTCAACAGGTTACCGTGGAATATAAGAATCTTAAGGCAATGGTAAAAGCATTGGAGCAGAAGCTTGTGCTTGTCGGGATCAATCCGGATAAACTCAGTGATATTAATATAAGCAGCAGCGTCAACCTGGTATCCCCAATTAAAGGGTATCTAAAGGCAGTTAATGTCAATATCGGAAAATATGTTTCAGCTACCGATGTTTTGTTTGAAATTGTAAACAGCGATGAACTATTTCTTGATCTGACACTTTTTGAAAAAGATGCTGATAAGGTTTCTGCAGGGCAGAAAATAAGATTCTATATTAACAATGAGACTGAAGAACATGAAGCTGTGGTTACGCAGACCGGGAAATCAGTCAGCGATGATAAAACCTTCAGGGTCTATGCAATTGTCGCAAGCTCCTGTAAGAATCTCTTCCCCGGAATGTATGTGAATGCATATATTGAAGAATCTGACAATAAAGTAACAGCGCTTCCTTCAGAGGCAATAGTAAGTTTTGATGATAAGGATTATATCTTTGCCTTCGAAAAGGAGAAGGTAGAACTGGGCAAACCATTCACAGAATATCGGATGATTGTAGTTAAAAAGGGTGTTTCAGCATCAGGATTTACAGAAATAAAAGTTCCGGAAGGGTTTGATATAAGTACTGCAAGTATTGTCACAAAAGGAGCATATAATCTTCTTTCAGCGAAGAAAAATGCAGGTGAAATGGCATGTTAGACAGCCGGAAAAGATTTATGGTACACAATCATTCTCATAATCATGATATTAATCTGGGTAATGCCTTTAAAACAGGCATTATCATTAATATCATTTTTATTACAATAGAAGCCATTTTTGGTTTTCTTTCAAATTCAATGGCGTTATTAGCTGATGCCGGTCACAATCTGAGTGATGTCCTTGCCCTTACTTTCTCGTGGATTGCAGTTATTCTATCTCAACGAAAACCCACTTTGAAATTTACTTATGGATTCCGTCGTTCAACCATACTGATCGCTTTACTAAATACAATCCTGTTGCTGGTAGCAATCACTTTTATTGTATACCAAACTATTGACAGACTCAATGTACCAGCCGAAATAAACACCAAAAATGTGATGTTGATTGCCGCGATAGGTATTGGTGTTAACGCATTTACTGCATGGTTATTTATGAAGGGAAAGACATATGATCTGAACATCCGAAGTGCTTTTGTTCATTTTGTGGCTGATGCTTTGGTATCCCTGGGTGTCGTTGTGGCAGGATTTATCATGGCGCTTACTCAGATCCAATGGATTGATTCACTGGTTTCTTTTGCAATTATTGGAGTAATACTTTACAGTTCATATAACCTTTTAATTGACTCTGTCAATCTTGCTCTGGATGCAGTGCCGGAAAACATAAAAATTGAGGATGTCAGAAAATTTCTTGAAACCCTGCCTGAAGTCACAGGTGTTCATGACCTGCACATCTGGGCATTAAGTACTACTGATGCTGCACTGACAGTGCATCTCTCAACAAGTGAACAGACCGATGTAAGTTTTATTACTTTAATTCAGCATAAGTTGCATAAAAGATTCTGCATTGAACACGCTACGATTCAGGTAGAATATGGAGGAATTGAAGAATGTGGTATTGAATTCTAGGAAATTTTTTATCAGAAATCAAGTTACCGAAAATTCAGCACAAGAGTGATCCATATCAAGGTTTTAATAAATAATCATTAGAACCTGAATCAGTGCAGAAATGAAATTCCGGGTGAGATAAAAGGCAGATAGTTTTAGAATTCTGGTAACCTACCAGTTTGAATCATACCAGAATCTTACATCAGTGGCAATCATACCGGCACTTCTTGCAGCTTCGATACCAAGATCGGCATCTTCAAATACTTCAATAAAAGCAGGATCGATCTTCATCAGTTCTGCACATCTCAGGAAGGTTTCAGGATGAGGTTTGAAAGAATCAACATCGTTGGCAGTAACGATGATATCAAAATATTTCCGCAGGTCAGTTATTTCAAGGGTACGTTCAACCGCTTCCCGGTGACCCCCTGTACCAACTGCCATCGGCAGCTTGCCATAATATTTTTTTACAATGTCCGTAACAGGTTCAATTGGTTTTACCAGGTGCTGAAGTTTATTAAACTCATTAAGTTTTTCTTCTACTATCTGGTCAATTGTAACACTCCCGTTTATTCCGCAATTTCTAAGTATTTCTTCTGCTATAATCCATCCCGGACTCCCGGTGTGTTTACGGAGAAATCTATTATCAATATGAGCCCCATATTTGTGGCATGCTTTTTTCCAACCTGCAAAATGATATGGCATAGTATCCGCAAGTGTTCCATCAAGATCAAAAATCAGTCCTTTTACCCCGGGTTGGATGTCGTATTTCATAAAACAAAAATAAGGGGCAAAGATAAAGAAAATGATGAATATTAAATGACAATGGATAAATCTGCCTGTATCATCATTTTTTCAGATTAGATTGTATTTCGAACCATTGGCAATCACTAAGCAATTTATTTACTAATGTATTTCGTTTGTCAAACCCGTTAAAAAAGCCATCAAGGTAAATGATCATATCTTTTTTTGATTTTGCATTCAGATAGGGGAAATCATTAATAACTTTGTAAAATTCCTCCTTCTTTTCGGAAAATTCTTTGAGGGCATTTTTGAAAACTTCTTCACTTTTGCAAACCGACAGATAGAGCCGTTCGCGTACAGATTTGATTGGTAAGGTTTCAAAAGGAACAGCATAATCTGTATTTATCAGCCCTGCATAATCAAAATCAAAAGGTACAATCATTCCAAGTTCAGGCCGGTCAGATCCGCCCTGGGACAGCACCAGTGCATTGTGATGATTTGGAACTGACCAGTCTGTATTTCCGATCATGTAATTGAAAATGGCAAATCTGTCCATCATTTCAGGTTTGATGTTTTTCTGAGTCAGGGTTGGTAAAGTAACCTCAACGGAATTTGTTCGTTTGGCTAAAACTTTTGTTGGTTCAATTGCAAAGGCAAATTGTCGGATTGTTTTACTTTCCTTGTAAGTATTGATATAATTAACCCTGAGAAGCCTGACCCTGTAACTATTATCTGTGAGCACATTGTAAAGTTTATATATCAGATATTCTTTCAATAAGTATTCTTCATTACCCATTTCACAATGAGTTACCATTTTTAATTTATCTATACTGCTGAATTCTCCTCCAATGGAATCTGACATTTTGAAATTCAATAATATTGGAGGAAAATCACAAATAGTGTGGCGCAATTCACCGCGGGATCGCACCTTTATATTTTTGTTTATTGAATCTTTGTCGCTGGTATGGTAAGTCAGGATAGCGTCCAGATATTCAACATCCGGTTTTTTCCTTCTGTAATATGTAATGTCAAACCGCAGGGATATTTCTAACAGTGCATCACTATCGAATAGTTTTACCTTTTCATGCAGAGTATCCTGAACTGTATAACGGGCATTGAGGGAATCAATCTGGCTGAATGCAGGCAGGACAAACAGACCAGACAGGAAAATCAGAATACAAATTATTTTCTTCATAACAGGCATTCCAACTTAGAGCAGGTTAGTAATAAATTTAGGCTAATTTACTAAAAACAAACTAATTCTGAAATTTATTTTAATCAATCGACCAATTCCCTCACTTATCATAAATCTTATCTCATTGCATACTACTCTGCTTCTTATGAACTAACCCCCTGATCCTCTTCTCTTAAATCTAAACTCCCCTCTTCCGCTCTCTTAAGCAATAAGGGAGGAGTAAGTCACTGTAGATTAATTAATTCACCTCCTTCCCTTATTGTTAATGGAAGGGTCGTTGATGTGATAAGTATTGCTTATAAGAGGAGCTGGAGCGAGGTTATTAACAAAAAGTTGCAATTTTATTATTACCTCTTTTACCTGACTTTCCTAAAAATCATAAATATCTGTCAGGGTCTCATTTTGTTATTTCAATATTATTTATAAATCTTTCATACAAAAGCCTGATGATTAACTGTTTATTAATTCAGGGAAATTTGTAAATTTAAGAAAACTTAACCCGCAGTACTATGAAGGTATTAAAAGTCATTTGTTTTACATTATTGATACTGGTAATTCTGGCATTAATTACCGGGCTGATAATCATTAATGGTATTAAGCGCGGAGCCATTCCGAAGTACAAGGGTGAAATTACACTGGCCGGGCTTGCAGTTGATGTAACAGTCTATAGGGATGAACGCGGAATGCCTCATATTTATGCTGACAATGAATATGATCTGTATTATGCTGTGGGATATGTAACTGCACAGGAACGGCTCTGGCAGATGGACGTGATCAGACGTGCAACACAGGGACGTATTTCAGAAATTTTCGGGAAAAAATATGTTTATGATGATCTTTTTCTGAGATGCCTTGACATACCTGCAAAATCAAAAAGGATTCTTGCCAACGAAGATTCTGCAATTATCTCCTGTATGCAGGCTTATGCAGACGGTGTAAACAACTATATAAAAAATGCCGGGAAAAAACTCCTTCCCGAATTTAAAATACTTCGTTATAAACCTGATCCATGGACACTTGAGGATATTGCGAACATTATAGGATATATGGGATGGGACCTGGCATCCGATAACTTCACTTCCGACCTGTTCAATTATAAACTGTTTAAAAAGTTCGGAGCTGATAAAGCTAATAAGCTGATACCGGACTGGAAAGCAGATACATCCTCAGTTTTCCCTGACTTCAGGCTCGATGAAAAAATTCTGAGAGAGGTTCAGAGAATAATCTCCTCAATGGATAAGCTCGAGGCTTTGGGGCTTGGTACTTTCTCAGCCAGTAATAACTGGGCTGTTACAGGAAGAAGAACTGAAACCGGTAAACCGATACTCTCCAATGATATGCATATGTCACTTGATGCGCCCGGGTTATGGATGCAGATGCACCAGGTGATTCCCGGAAAACTTAATGTTACCGGGGTTGTTGTCCCGGGAGAGCCATTTGTTGTTGCCGGGCATAATGAAAAAGTAGCCTGGGGAATGACCAATTTCAGTCTTGATGACATTGATCTTTTTGCAGAAAAAATCAATCCGGTTGATTCAAACCAGTATTTTTTCATTGGAGAGTGGAAGAATATGAAGGTCAGGGATGAGATTATAAAAATAAAAGGAGGTGAGCAAAAAACCCTTAAGCTCAGATTTACTCACAGGGGCCCTATAATCTCAGGTATGGAAAATGTAAGTGATGCGGTTCTGAGCATGAGATGGGCAGGTTACGATCCAAGTGATGAAATCAGGGCTGTTTACTTACTTAATAGGGTCTCCAACTGGGAAGAGTTCAGATCTGCCTTATCAACCTTCAGGGCAATAAGCCAGAATTTTGTATATGCAGATGTTGAGGGAAATATCGGTCTCAATTCCGCGGGAGGAGTTGCGTTACGTAATGGGAACGGAACGATTATAAGAAGCGGAGAGACTGATGAATATGACTGGAAGGGATATGTTCCGTTTGAACAACTACCATTCAGCTATAATCCTGAAATCGGATATGTATCATCAGCTAATAATAAAACTGTGGAGGATGATTATCCATATTATATCGGCTATGAGTATGATCTGCCGTACAGGATTAACAGGATAAGACAGATGCTGAATGAAAAGGAGATTTTTGGGATTGAAGATTTCAAGAGAATGATTCTGGATCAGCATAACGATTATTCCAGACTTCTGACTCCCTTCATTCTTAAGATCAAGGATAAAAGCAATCAGCTGAATACTGAAGAAACCATTGCATTAAATTCGCTTTCCGGCTGGGATTATGACTTCAATAAGGATATGGTGGCTCCAACTGTGTTTGAATTCTTTACTATAGGTTTTGCCAGGAATCTTCTCAGCGATGAACTGGCAGAGCTATTTGGAGAGGTTACACCGACTATTAAAAATTATTATATATACAGGATCCTTACTAATGGTTCTGATGAATGGGTTGATGACATCAATACACCTGAAAAGGAGACACTTGATGACATTATTTTAAGAAGCTTTAAGGAATGTATCAAAGATCTGACAGTCCAATACGGATCAGATACGACAAAATGGAAGTGGGGAAAAATTCATACAGTAACATTTGAGCATCCTATAGGGAGTATTAAAATCCTCAATAAAGTGTTCAGATTGAATTCAAGAACATATGGTATCGGAGGGAGCGGATATACAGTTTCAAAGTTCAAGTATTCAGACGGATTTAAGTCCAATTATGGAGCCTCACAGCGTCATATTTTTAACACTGCCAACTGGGATAAGTCATTTACAGTTATTCCAACCGGAAATTCCGGCATTCCGGCAAGTGAATTTTATATGTCACAGACTGACGCTTATATTAATGGTAAGTTTTATAAAGATGCATTTACCGAACCAGCAGTCAAAGCTGCTGCAAAATATACTTTGAAACTTAAGGCAGGGAAATAAGTTCACGGAGATAATAAAATTGAGAAGGGGCGGGGGGTGAGACTGTACCAAAAAAAGGCCGCTGATGAGGCGGCTTTCAACGAATGATCACAATGTTTACCTTTTATAGTGAGCCAGGTAATCACTAACCTGACGATAAACATTCTCTTTGGTAAAACCGAATTTTTCATCAAGAACCTTATAGGGTGCTGAATAACCGAAACTATTCTCTCCCCAGACCTTTCCTTTAGGACCAACAAGCCCCTGCAATGTAACTGCTAATCCTGCAGTCAATCCAAATACAGGTACATCATCAGGCATTACTGTTTTGCGGTACTCTTCAGACTGGTTTCTGAAAAGTCCTTCAGAAGGAGCTGATACAATTCTTATCCTGAGATTATCTTTTTTTAGTAATTCTGCTCCTTCAACAAGTGTTGAAACCTCTGAACCACTGGCAATAAGGATGACATCAGGTTTGCCGGTGCAATCCTGAACAACATATGCACCTTTATCTGACTTCAGGGCATCACCATACCTGTTGTTACTGTCTGAAGGCAGATCCTTTATGTTCTGCCTGGACAAGATAAGGGCAGTGGGAGTCTTGCTGTTTTCAAGTGCCATTTTCCATGCGACAGTTGTTTCCGTTGCGTCGGCAGGTCTGAAAACAAGCATACTATTCTCCCCGTGATGGTTTTTCAGATGCTCCATCAGGCGTATCTGAGCTTCCTGTTCAACAGGCTGGTGTGTAGGCCCGTCCTCTCCGACACGAAAGGCATCATGAGTCCAGATATATTTAACAGGCAGTTCCATAAGGCACGCCAGCCTTACCGCAGGCTTCATATAATCAGAAAAGACAAAGAAAGTACCACAGGCAGGTATTACCCCACCATGAAGAGCCAGTCCATTCATTATTGCAGCCATGGTAAGCTCTGAAACCCCAATCTGAAGAAAAGCTCCGGTGAAATCTCCTTTCATAAACGGGTGGGTATATTTCAGAAATCCATCAGTCTTATCAGAATTGGACAGGTCGGCCGAAGCAACGATCATATTTTCAATCTTTTGGGCAAATACCCCAAGTACGGTTGCTGAGGCTGCCCTGGTAGCTGATCCCTCTTTCTGCTGGATTGCTTTAAAATCAACCTCAGGCACATTACCTGAATAAAAGAAGTGAAGCTTTTTAACAAGTTCTTTGTTTTCTACAGCCCATTCATTTTTTCTTTTCTTCCATTCTGCAGCTGCTTTTCTTTTGCCAGTTAATATTATTTCATAATGATGTTTTACATCCTCAAAGATTAGGAACGGATTGGAAATATCTCCTCCGAGATTGACCAGCGATTTTTCGTAGGAACCGCCTGCTTCACTCACTGGCATTCCATGTGTTGAAGTTTTTCTTTCGAAACTCTTTCCTTCATTATCCAGCAAACCTTTTCCCATGATGGTTTTTCCGATAATGATGGTTGGCTTATCCTTTTCATTAACAGCTGTTTTCAGAGCTTTTTTTATCTGATCATGGTCGTTACCATCGATTTTCAGTACATTCCACCCCCATGAACTGTACTTCATTGCTGTATCCTCAATTGTAACTGCTTTTGTTTCAGTTGAAAGCTGGATATCATTTGAGTCGTAAAACATGATCAGATTATTCAGCCCAAGAAAGCCTGCCAGACGTCCGGCCCCCTGGGAAATCTCTTCCTGAACACCTCCATCGGATATAAATGCAAATGTTTTATGGGCAAAAAGTTCACCGAACCGTGCAACCAGAAATCTCTCTGCAATTGCAGCACCCACAGCCATTGTATGACCCTGGCCCAGAGGTCCTGAAGTGTTTTCAATGCCTCTCATAACGTCGAGCTCAGGATGACCGGGAGTTGTACTGCCCCATTGCCGGAAGCTCTTTATTTCATCAACTTTGAAATGACCTGTTAATGTCAGTATTGAGTAGAGCATCGGCGACATATGGCCGGGGTCGAGAAAAAACCTGTCACGGTTAATCCATTCAGGATCGGATGGATCAAAACTCAGGAATTCTGAAAAAAGGATATGGATAAAATCAGCACCACCCATCGCCCCTCCAGGATGACCTGATTTTGACTTTTCAACCATCGACATCGCCAGGATGCGGATATTGTCCGCAGCTCTTTTATTTACTTCGCTGTTCATTAAAAAATAATATTAAACCGTTATTGTTTCTAACAGTAACAAAAATAGAATTTATTGTTTATAGAAAAAAGGAGGGTTAATTTTCTTTAAATTTCCTTTTGATAACCATCGCTGGCGCGGATTTGTAATCCGTGCCATAAAGTTTAAAGATATTTCCTGTCTTCCTCAGGTACGTCGAAGTACTTATCATACAGTGAAGCATCAGGACCTTTCTTTTCGATTTTGGTTCCCCTGATCTTATAAGTACATTTTTCACCCGCTATACCTGAAAAGTAAATGTTAAACTCCTTTCCATCATCATCAATCATTATTATTCTGACAAGGTGATTGTACTTGGCACTATTTAATTGCGAGTGACAGATGGGGCAGGTATAGATAAATTCTTCACCTTCTTTAATCTGGAAAGAAGGATGTGTTGTGGTTGTGTAGTTCCCGATCTCAGGATTCAAAAAAACTAAGCCTCTTTTGGAACCGTTAGTTTTTGTGGCAGAAAGGACTATGGAAGTTTTCACTTTAAGATGACCTCTGCAAACTTTGCATAGATATTCAGTAGCCATAATGTACCTCCTGTGTATTTATTTGGTTAATAATTTTATCAGCCTCATTCCTTACAATATAGGATATATTTTCTCCAAAAGCAATTTTTTCTGGTTGTATTCCAAGAATAAAAACCGGCATACTGAAGAATCCCGATAACTTTTGCAGCGATATATTGTGTGTGTTGAATGTCAGATCCTGTATCTGGTTTATCGTTAGTAATTTAATTGTTCCGGGAGTTGCTTTTATGTCCACACAATCAATCAGGATAAGTATTTCAGGATTAAGGGTATTTATTTTGCCAATATAATTTTCGATGCTGGCTTCAACTGTCAGTGCCGAAATAGTGAGGGTCTTTTTTATTTTTCTGCTTATATAAACACCAACCCCATCATCCATTTTAAGAAGATTCCCTATTCCGACAAAAAGTATCTTTTTGTCTTTTTGTGACAGAAGTTTGTCAAGGTCCTCAAACACCTTTATATAAGTATTTTACAAGGATCTGTCTCAGGCAGTTTGGACAAATGACGTTGAACATATCCTTTCTTTTCAGCTTATCTTTTATTTCAACTTTTATATCCTGCCCGTCTGCCAGCCTCAATTTTTGATTCAGAAGGTTCAGATTAAGAATGGAAGCGAATGCTTTCGGCCCAAGTTTCCTGTGCATATAATAGAGATGTTCTTTGGTAGTTATAACAGCGTTGCAGCTTTCGCAGATAAGGAGTTCTTTTTCCTGGTATTCAACATTTTTTTCCCTGTCGAAAACTGCCAGATCAAAGATCTTATCAGATAACCTGACGCCTCTCTGTGTTATACAATGATCCTGGCATTGACCACAGAAGATGCATTTCCCATAGTCTCTCTTTATGGTCCTTATTTCTTTGTCTTTGTCATCGGTAAATGTTATTGCCTGGGGAGGACAAACATTTGCACAGGTCTCGCAACCAACACAATTCTCATCATCAACAACAGGCTTGCCTCTGAATTTTTCGAATGGAATATGAGGTTCAGCAGGAAACTTCGAAGTATAAGCCGGAGAAACCAATGAAATAACTGCCTCCTTTAATTCTCTGATCTTTGGATACTTCATTTTATGGCATCTTTATAATCATCTTTTACACTTTTTTTTCCGAGCTTTATCCCGAAATGGTAGGTTCCCCTGATAAGCGCATGTGCTCCTACCGTAGAAGCAAAGAAGAGTATCGGTATCGCAATCAGTGCTTTTGCACCTGCATCACTGAATCCAAAATGGAACAGAACTCCCAGAAGTATACTGCAACACCCCAGAGTCACACATTTTGTGGCTGCCTGAAGTCTGTTATAAGTATCAGGAAGCCTGATTATTCCAATGCACCCTAACAGGTTAAAAAGTATTCCGATCGTTATGAATATTAAACTAATCATATTATTCATTTAGTTTTTTACCGGTCAGGTACTTTGCCAGAGTCAATGTACCGATGAAACTTAAAATTATCCATGCAATCCCTATATCAAGAATAAAGGATCTCTCGGTTTGAATAGCTATTATGGCACAGATACCTACAACAAGAATTCCGAATATATCAACTCCAACCATTCTGTCAGGGATTGTTGGTCCTCTGATTATCCTGTAAAGGCAGATTACACTTAATCCTATCTGGACGTACAGCAATATGTTCAGGTAATTGCTCATTCTATTATTCTTTTAATATACTTTTCAAAAGCTCCGGTTATCATTTCTGTGTAAACTTCAGGATCTTCTGACCTGATATAGATCCAATGGATATAGAGATTGTCATCTATAATATCGACTGAAATTGTTCCGGGTGTCATTGTAATTGAATTTGCAAGCAGCATTTTTGCAAAATCAGACTTTAATGTGGTTTTAACTTTCACTATTCCGGGCCGGATTGGCATTGCAGGATGAAGCACCCGGTAAGCAACATCTATATTAGCTTTTATACATTCCCATATGAAAATGAAGAGGTAAATTATAAACCAGAAATAGCGTTCAGGTTGCAGAAGTTTATAAACATTTGTGATAAAGAACCTGCCAAAAAACAAAGAACAAATAATTGAAGCGACAGTTCCGACTATTATATTAGGAACAGTCAGCTTAAAGGTGAGAAGCAGCCAGAATATCAGGGATAATATAAACAAAGTGATATATCTCATCTTATTGTCCGATTATTATTGAAGAGTATTTTAAAGGATCCGTAAGAATATTGATCGCAGGAGTCAGTATTGCATCCCTGATATCGGGGATGACAAGCAGGCTGAGAACAACACAAATAATACTTAAGACAACCATGCTGAATACCATGGGAAATGGAACTTCTTTTATCTGCTGATTTTTATTAACATCAGATTTATTGAAGAAGGCATATCGCTGGAATTTCAGGAATGAAGCAAGAGTAATAATGCTGACTATTACTGCAAGCGCTGCAAGCAGATAAAACTTAGCCATAACAGCAGCTATTATGATTATCAGCTTGCTGAAAAACCCATTAAATGGTGGTATTCCTGAGATAGACATTGATGCAACAAAAGAGGTGGCAGATGTTGCCGGCATCGAACTGGCCAATCCACCCATCTCTTTAAGATCGCGTGTGCCGATCGTATATTCAATTGCCCCTGCATTAAGGAATAAGAGACCTTTAAAAGCTGCATGATTAATCAGATGGAAAATTCCACCGGTAATGGCCAGGGCTGCAATTTCCGGTTTTGAGCCCCTTGAAACCAGAATCATGCCGATACCGACTGAAAGAACCACATACCCCATCTGGCTGATACTATGATATGCCAGGAGCCTTTTAATATCCCATTGCCCTATAGCCAGGAAAACTCCGATTACCATTGATAAGGTTCCCAGCGTGGTTATCAGGATTGCCATTCCTTCGCTCACAACGAACATATTAAAGAATAACCTTAAAATTACATAAATGCCTACAGCTTTGATGAGAACACCTGAAAGCATCGCTGAAATAGGAGATGGTGCTGATGAATGAGCATCGGGTAACCATGCATGAAAAGGAATAATGGCAGCTTTAAGACCAAAGCCGCTTAAAAGAAGTATCTGAACAAAAAGATAATATGTTTTATCATAACCATTACTGAAAGCTTCTTTAATATCAGCAATATTCAGTGTTTTGGTTTTCCAGTAAATAAACCCGATACCGAACAGAATTAGAAATGAAGCCAGTGCTCCCAAAACCTGGTACTTAAATGAAGCCTCCAACTCATTCTTTTCAACTCCGAATGCTACTAAAGCATATGACGATATAACTGAAATTTCGAGGAATACAAATATATTGAACAGGTCGCCGCTGAGCACCACTCCATTCATTCCGGCAATCATCAGACAGAATAAAGCGTAGAAATAATTCTCAGCGGTATATCTTTTTATATATGAGATTGAATAAAAGGCTGATAAGAAGCCAATAAGATTAATAATGCAAACAACAATTGAAGTGAAGCCATCCATAACCATATAAATACCGACTGGAACTTTATTAATTGGCTCCCATCCTCCGACTTTATAAACAGATAGATTTTCACCTGTTGTGAAAAGGGAATAAAAACTGATAATGACAAGGAAAAGAAGTAACAGAGATGTAAAGTACTTGTTAAACTCCTTGATAAACCTTCCGATAATCATTATCAGGAAAGCTCCGGCCAGAGGTGTAACGACAAATAATGGTATCAGTGGATTCATTTTTTATCCTCTTAAATTTTTAATCTCTCTGATATCGAATGTCCCGTACTTTCTGTAAAGCCTGATAATGACCGCCATAAGCATTGAGGTTGTTGCCAGTCCGATTACGATAGCCGTGAGTACCAAAGCCTGTGGTAACGGGTCGACATATACTTTTACCGGATCAGCGGGGTCTACTATTGGTGCAACACCTCCGTCGATGTATCCGATAAGAGCAAAGAAAAGGAAGGTGCTTATTTCCATTATTGTTAGTGAAACTGCTATTTTAACCAGGTTTCTCCTGGTTATTACCCCGTACAATCCAACAAGAAATAATATGAAACACATTATATATGCGATCATTGCGGTGACTCCTCCTTAAAGATTATTAGTGAAAGAAATATTATAAATATTGATGCAGCAACCTCGGTTCCAATAAAAATATTGTAAAGGGGTAAAACACCGGCACTTACAAGTTGTCCGACAACTCCTTTAGGAAGAAAATTGTTAAAAAAGATTTTCGTCCCAAATAAAAAACCTGCTGTGGCAATTATTATTACCATGATGGTAGCTAAACTTTCAACAATGGTAGTCCCTGCCTCTTCTTTTACAAGCTTCATAAAATCACCGCCATATGCAAGTGTTACGAGGATAAATGAACCTGCAATAATAACTCCTCCTGCGAAGCCTCCGCCGGGCGTAAGATGACCATGCACTATGACATAAATTCCGTACATGAAAATCATACCAGCGATAAGCTGAGTAGTCTTTTTTACTATTAAAGTCATCCCTTTCATTGGAGTCTGGTCTATATTTTTAAGAGTTCATAATTGATTTAAGAACAAGGATTAACGATTTAAGATTTTAGAATTATTTTATGTATGAGTTTCATTTTTTAGGTTTTTCTGTGCCGTTTCTACGCTCTTAACAAAAATTGAGATTAATTCATTATTCTCATTCATTGCCTGTTTTATTTTCTCTTCCGATTTACATAGTTTGCTTCAATGGATAATCTTCAGGCACACAAAACTCTCTCTTAGTTCTTTTAGAACGATTTTGATTTTATGAATAAAATCTTTTCTGGATTCACCACTCTGAGCTTCACCATAGTTCAATGCAGGTGATGTCCCGGAACGGATTAATTGTCCAGCCATGTGATTTGAGGATTTTGTATCCTTCATATTCTCACATATTTCGACAATCAGCACGGCAAAATTTATTAGCCGCTCTTCCAAATCAATTTTGTTAATCTTACTAATCGTCATTCTTCATTCTTTAATCCTTGTTCGATATCCAAATAACATTCTTCTATTTTTTACCTTTTAATCTTAAAATTGTAAGTACCCCTAATACAGCCGTTACAAGGACAACCGCTTCACCCATAGTATCGTAACCCCTGAAGTCAAATACAACACCAGTAACCAGATTTGCACTACCTGTTTTTTGTGCAGCACCTTCAATATAGTATTCTGCCATTCGTAACGAGCTTTTCCCAAGAACATCAAGTGACTGGATTGAAACAGCAAAGAAATAAAGGAATATCATTATCATTAAAATACCAGTTACTGCTGAAATATATCCCTGTGTGTCAAGTTTTGAATATGATTCCTCCCTCGAACTGTCGAGGACAACTGCAACCATAATGATCAGAGTTATTGTATCAACTACGATCTGAACAATTGCCAGGTCGGGAGCTTTCAGCAACAGGAAACATATAACTAAGCTGTAACCTACAATACCACAAGCTATTACTGATGAAAGCAGATCCTTTGCATGGATAGCATACAGCGCCCCTAGAATCATGAGTCCTACAATTATCGATATGGCCAGGTCCATTTCAGCTTTTATTAATTATATCATAATGAGTAGCATAATAATTAATCCTGCAAAAACCCAGATTACATAGCCGGGTAAAACACCAGTGTGAGCTTCACTCAATTGATGGCTAAACCAGAGAACAAACTTCTTTGAAATGTCATAAATATCAAACCACTTCTCTTCAGCCTTTTTATACATCCACGAAAAAAATCCGAATTCTCCGATCGTTTTGTAGAATTCCGGAGTAGGATAACTGGTCTGATCCTGAATTTTTTCACCACCAATAAAACTATCATCAGTTCTGAACTTTTTAATATTCGTTGCTAGGTAGACAATAATCCCGAGAATAATTGAGATCAGTACAAGCAGGGATACAAAAGTGGAATTCCAGAATCCGATAAACTGGAATTCACCCGATACCGGCATAAAAAGCTTTGGCACTATTAAGTTTGTCGCCAATACACCAAAGACAATACAGAACAATGCAAGAATTACTAATGGCATCCACATCAAAAAAGGTACCTCCCTGACTTTTTCAAAACTAGTTTTACGACGGCTCAGGAAAATTCCCCCGATGAACTTGATGAAGCTGGCAAGCGTTAAGGCTGAACCTAGCACAGCTAATCCTAACCATAAGATCCAGAGTTTATTTACCAGACCGGATCCGCTGCCAAATTCGATTATTCCCTGGTAGATCATCCATTTTGAGGCGAAACCGTTTAGGGGAGGAACCCCTGAAATTGACATTGCAAAAACCAGAGATGCAAAGAAAGTAACAGGCATTGCTCTGGAAAGACCTCCAAGTTCATCAATATTTTCTTCACCTGTACGGTACTCAATACTTCCAGCAGATAGGAACAGTCCGCTCTTATAAAGAGCATGGTTAATCATGTGGAAAAGACCGGCAGCAATTCCAATTGTTGAGCCCAGACCAAATCCAAGGATCATGTATCCAACCTGGGATACTGCGTGGAATCCGAGCAATCGTTTGTAATTATGCTGAATAAGGGCCATCATAACAGCAATTATGATTGTTATAACCCCTGTTAACAGAAGCAAGAAAGTCATCGCTTCATTAAGAACGAACATACTGGTTGTGATCCTGGCGAGGAAGTATATCCCGAGTAGTTTATCGAGTGAAGCTGGAAGCAGGGCAGATGAGGATGCCGGAGCATCTTTAGCATAATCAGGAACCCATGTGTGAAAAGGGAAGGCACCTGCTTTTGTGAAACTTCCGACCAGCAGAGCAAGAAATGCTGTTACTGAAATAATGTTGGTAGTTGGTAAGGAGATGCTGTTCATGCTTAATGATCCGGTCAGCCTCCAGATTATTGCAATACCGATTATCATTATCGTATCAGATGCCCCGATTAAAATAAGTGTTTTCTTTGCAGTTGCAGAACTCTCTTCATTACGCCCGGGGATTAGCTTATAGAGTGTTATCCCCAGTATTCCCCAGAACAAAAGGAATAATAGAAGATTGTCAGAAAATACTGCTCCATATGAACAACCAATTGTGATAAGGAAGTATGGATAATAGTTTTTGACTCTTCCTTTCTTGATATAAACAAGTGAATATAACAGGATCAGCAAGGCAAAAATACTGATAAACAATATGATAAGCTTACTGAGATTGTCGATGTTAAATGTAAGGTATCTGGCAGCATCTTTCAGAAAATCAAAACCGGAAAATAACAAACCTGACCCGCCGGATATTTCATCAATGGTTCCCAAATGATATTCTGAACCATATATCACAACTGTCAGGTAACCTGTAATTATGCTGATTATCAGTGCAATAATCCCTTTGACAGTTCTCAGTTTGTCAGGAACGAAGAAAAGCAGCAGTCCGGTTACGACCGGCAATAATATTATGCTGATAATCTCATTCATATTAATCTGTTAAGTTTTTTCTTTAATTCCTCCGACCTCATTAATGATAAATCAATCAACTCTCTGGCATTCATTATTTTCTCGCCTGAATTAATATCATAAGCAACTGCCATTCTTTCGGTGCAGCAGTAGCATGGATCGACTGCTGCTAGCGAAATTGTCGCATCAGCAATAGTCTGACCTATGCATGATTTTTTAAAAGTGGCTATATTGACATAACTCGGAGCACGTATTTTATGTCTTGCAGGTGAATTGGAACCATCAGATACGACAAAATGAAATACTTCGCCCCTGGGTGCTTCTGCACGGCCATTCCCGATGCCCTCCGGTATCTCCTTGACTTTTACCGTTATATCTCCCTCTTTTTCTTTTTCCAGACCCTCAAGACATTGTTCAATTATCGAAATTGATTCGTACATCTCCAGTAGTCTGACCTCTGCCTTGGCAAATACATCACCGGCTTCGGCTGTAATAACTTTCCAGTTGACCATCGGATAGGCAGCATATGGATCATCTTTTCTTACATCGATACCCACTCCGGAGGCTCTTGCAGTCGGGCCAACAGCAGCATAATCAATTACATCCTGCTTTGTCAGAATGCCGACTCCTTTTGTTCTGGCATGAATGACAGGATCATCCATAACAGCACCTGCAAGAAGGTCAGTTTTTTTCTTAACATCGTTCATAACCTTGCGAATAGCATTAATCTTACTATTCTCAATGTCGCGGCGAACACCACCGACTTTGAACATAGCATAGCTGTTCCTGTTACCTGATATCATTTCAAAAAGGTCGAGTACCGGTTCGCGATACTTCCATGCCCACATGAAAACAGTATTGTATCCGAGAAAATGTCCTGCGAGTCCCACCCACAGCAGGTGACTATGGATACGTTCAAGTTCGCCGATTATAGACCGGATATATTTTGTTCTGTTGGTTATTTCAATCCCGGCTATTTCCTCCACTGCATTAGCAAAAGCAAAAGGGTGCGAAGTGGAGCAAATCCCGCAAATCCGTTCTACAAGGAAAAATACCTGTTCATAAGTCTTTGATTCACTGAGTTTTTCAATACCTCTGTGATTATAACCGGTCACCCATTGTATATCCTTCACTATCTCACCGTCACAAAACAGTTTGAATAATTCCGGTTCCTCCTGCAATGGATGATAAGGTCCAATTGGTATAAGAGTTTTTCTGCTCATTCTTATTCCTCAGTGGTTGATTTAAACTCTTTACGAAGAGGATATACTCCTTCTGCCCAGTTCCCTTCTGATATCAGTTTATCCTGGTTAGGGTGATTCAGGAAATTGATACCAAAAAGCTCATGCATCTCCCTCTCTATCCAGTTTGATGCGTTAAACATATTCGACAGAGATTCAATCTGTGGATTCTTTCTGTCTAGTACCACATGTATGTTAAGTATCAATCCTGCTTCATCTTTACTGAAATGATAATGGATCTCAAATCCTTTTTTTGTATGCAGGGCTGAAGCAATTATAAATCTGAACCCTGCTGTTTGATATAAATAATCCGCAACACTAATAATCGAATTAGGCCTTATTGTAATGATCATACGTCTCTGATTCTTTTCTGATATCTCAAGAATATCAGAATTGAATTTTTCTTTGAATTTTTCTATGATCAACTCTGTTTCCATTTTTCTCAAATTCCTATTTAGTCAATCTTCCTCGCACCTCATACCGCACACCTCGTACCTATGTATTCTGAATTAGTTTAACAATACCTGCAATTATAGCTTCAGGTTTTGGAGGACACCCTGGGATATAAGCATTTACAGGGATTATCTTGTCGACAGGACCTGCAAACGTGTAACTTTCGGTAAAAATCCCTCCGGTGCACCCGCAGGCACCAATAGCGACCACAAGAATTGGCTTTGGTGCCTGGTTATAAACCTCAATCAGTCTCTCCCTGTCGCGGATGTTTATCGATCCGTTCACCAGCAGAACATCTGCATGCCTGATGCTTCCAACGAGCAGAATACCGAAACGCTCCAGATCGTGTCGTGGTGTCAGACAATCAAGGATCTCGATATCACAATTATTGCATGAAGCGCCTCCAAAGTGGAAGACCCAGAGTGATTTTTTGAAGCAATAACTTTTAAATCCCACAACTATAAGTATTTATTACACACAGTTAATAACCAAACGAAATCAATACAAGTGCAATAACTGCAAGCAGGTTCATCCAAACCAGGAAAAAGTTGACAGCCTGTTTGATTTTGATCCTGGGATTTGTGTTCCTTATCAGAGTAAGAAGCAGAACAATCCCCATGACTTTTAACACAGCCCATAAAATATGGATTCCATCCAACCTGAAACCACTCATCAGCAACGCAACCAACAGGGCCGGAAGAATAAACATCATTATATATTTTGTAAGTTTAATCATTGCGTATGCCGATCCGGAATATTCAATAAAAATACCCTCGGTAATTTCAGCTTCTGCTTCAGGCATGTCGAACGGCACAAGAGCCAGTTTTGCCTGGATACAAAAAACTCCGACAATAAATAGCAGTCCTCCTGAGATGCTGCCGATAAAAGGAGTCCCAGCCTGCTGAGTCTGTATAATGCTGTACAGGTCAAACTGTTGCCCGCATTTCATTATTATCCCGGCAATGAAGAGAATGAATGTCAATTCGTAGCTGAGGATCAGTTTCATCTCCCTCGATCCACCAACTGCAGCAAGAGGATTTCCTGATGCCAGCGAGCCAATAATATATGAGAATGAAGGGATTGTCAAAAGATAAAAGATCACCAGCAGATCACCTTTAAAACCAGTGGTTATATTAAATAATGGTAGAAGAATGAAGACACCTGCCATTGTCGCACCAAAAACAGCGAAGACAGGTGCAAGTAGAAATATCAGCGGTGAACCATACTTAGGAAGTATTGTCTCCTTGACTAATAATAGTTTGAAAAAATCGTAGAAAGGCTGCAGAAGAGGCGGTCCCTTCCTGAACTGGACCCTGGCAGTAATTTTCCTGTCGAACCATGACAGGAAACAGCCTGTAACTGCAGCAAAAAGCAGACCGGGGAAGATAAGGAAGTAAAACAGATTAACTGCCATTGTTATATTATTTACTGTTTTTCAGTTACATATAGGTGCTCCCTGATGAGTACCTTTTCATTAAGCCTGAAAATATTTTTTTCGGGAGATTCATCGGAATCAATAAGCGAAACTGTTCCTTCAGGGCAAGCTTCAATAAATTTAATGAGTTCTTTTTCGTCCTTCAGATCGTAGAACAGGTCCTTATTCCTGTGATGCTTAAAAAAGTCAGTCATCATAGTTCCGAAAGGACAGATGGTCACACATGATTTGCATGAGATACAAAGATTTGTATATCTTGAGATAATGCCCTCTTCATCTTTCTCCAGGGCATCAGCCGGACAGACACTGATGCATGGAGCATCTTCACATTTTCTGCACGTGAACCTGAATGCTGCAAGTTCCCGGATTGTCTTAAGCCCGTTACTATTGGGAGACGGATAATATAAAGCTTCCGGCAAGGGCTGATCGCAATTCTCTGTCATTATCTCGCGTAACTTAATCAGATCTATGAGGATTTTTTGATCCATAATAGAAATACTATAGTGTTAATTGGTTCATAAGCTGGAATCTTGTATCACTTAGCCGGTGAGAAATAGTCTGAGCAATTTTTGACATTGTTTTCAATCCAAACTCACAATTTTTTTCAAACTCAAGATTGAGTTTTTTGGCATCAATGGCCAGTACTTTTGTAGGGCATGTGGCCATTACCCATGCCGTAGAGATATGAGGACTGAAAACTGCAGACCA
Organism: Bacteroidia bacterium; assembly: GCA_041480425.1. Lineage (GTDB taxonomy): Bacteria > Bacteroidota > Bacteroidia > Bacteroidales > VadinHA17 > LD21. The sequence goes on along the minus strand of JBGOZX010000005.1, from coordinate 29,187 downwards.
TGAAAAGAGCTGACCTTCTTCTAATGTCCCAAGGCGGATTCTCTTTTCTTTTGCCAGACTTATTCCTAAGGATAAGCATCCTACAAGTAATACATAAACATCGGAAAGCTCATCATATTGTTCAAACAAAATATCTTTTACTTTGAATTCCTTTATAGAGCTGATTCCGATAAATATTTTCAACTGTTCATCATTATAGTTGTCAAAAAACCGGATATTTTTCAACTCATCTATTGTCAGTTTCATGATATCTATTTTCTTTAATTCTTTATTAATTAAGTTCGTTTAATTACCTGAATTATTTTGCTATTTCCATATGTCAGGTGTTCTTTTTAATTCACTATAAGTGAAAACCGGTCCATCCTTGCAGACAAAAAATTCTCCCAGCATACAATGCCCGCATTTACCTAATCCGCACGACATGTTAGTTTCCATTGAAAGGTAGATCTGATCATCTTTGTATCCCATTTCAAGGAGCCTGATAGTTCCGAACTTCATCATGATCGGGGGGCCACAAACAACTGCAACGGAATTTTCTGTATTGATCTTTATTTTATTGAGCAGAGTAGTTACAACTCCAACGGAACCATTCCACTCTTCGTCCGCTTTATCGACTGTGCGATAAGCTTCAAATTTTGGGGTATTGTTCAAACGGTCAAAAAGAGGTTTATATATGCAATCTGAAGGTGTTTTAGACCCGTAACAAAGGATAACCTTTTCCAGATTGTCTTTTATATTCTCAAGGGCGTAAAGCAATGACCTGATCGGAGCAAGACCACAACCGCCACCAAGAATAAGAACTTCTTTACCAAAAAAAACCTCTACCGGGTAGCCTCTTCCATATGGTCCTCTTATTCCCATGTATATTCCGGGTTTCAGAGCATGCATGTATTCTGTAACATAGCCTGTCTTCATTACTGTTACTTCAAGTTTTTCTTTCACAAGGGGGGAGGAGGAGGGTGTAAACGGAGCTTCCCCGATTCCATCAACTGATAATTCAATAAACTGACCTGTTTTAAACGAGAACTCCTCTTCAGGTATCAGGACAAAAGTTTTTATCAGAGATGATTCATCTATAACATTTGTCAGTTCAGCCCTGATGGGTTTATATATGTTCTTGTTATTAAGCATTATCACTTATTTTGCCAATTCAAGAAATAATTCATTTTTATTTATTTTTCCTATACAGGCTTCAATACATCTTCCGCATCCTGTACATGCTTTGGACCTGAATTTCTCAGGCTTCCAGACATATTTACACAGATACCTGTTCCTGAACCGGTTATGGAGCTCAAAAAGAGCATCTTCTCCTCCAGCCACCCTTTCAAAGCCCGGATATTGACAGGCATCCATCTGTTTCACTTTTTCAAAACCGGGTTTATCGATGAGCAGAAAACATGTACAGGTAGGACAGATCGTTGTACAAGCACCACATGAGACGCATTGAGCTGAGTATTTTTCCCATATCTTTTCACCAGCTTTTTTGATAAGCCTGCCTGTACCTGAATAATCAGGTAGTCCTTTATTTGATTCCAGAAGTAAATTTTCCGTAGCTTTATGTTCCTGGTCGATAGCTAACACAATATTTATATCTTCCAGGGGTTGAACAAGGGATAGTTGTCCTGCAAAGTCTTCCCCCTTTTTGGTTATGACACGCAAAACGATTACTCCATCCTGCCGGATAACTGAAAGGTCCGCATTATTTGTTGCATACGGATTAACATCATATGATAAGCAGTGACAATGCTCCTGCTTTCCAAAACAATCGGAAGAGATAAGTATGGTATTTTCACGACGATTCCTGTAGAAGATATCATTGAAGTCTTTGTCAAGGTAAATTTCATCAAGGAGACGCAAACCCTCAATGTCACAATTTGGAATACCCAAAATTACTCTTGGTTTTTCGCGGATTCTGTCTGATGTAACATTTTCCTTTACAGGCAGGAAAAAGCTTTTAAGTGATGTTGCAGGTTTTGGTTTATTGTACGATATCCGTGAAATATCGGCTGGTCTGATCAATTCATAGTCCAGACCAAATTCATTTTCTACTGAAGCGAAAATGGTATAAGATAATAGCAGCTGTTCCAATGCTTTATCCCATTCTTCCTTTTTGATGCTTAAATAGTGCATTTATGTGAGAAGATTCACATATAAAAATAAGTTCAATGAGAATAAAAATCAATAAAAAATATTTATATTTCATTATAAAGAATTTATGTGTAGTCATAATATGCATAATATCAATAGTATAAAAAATATATTTTCAAATAAAAAAAATTATTTATCTTGCATAAAAAACTAAATTAAAATAATTGATGTGAAACAAATCACAAAATATGTTATAAAAAACAGTCTGAAAAGGATTTTTCTTTACCGTGCCTGCCTGGTCAGACTTAAGATGATGGGTGTCGAAAGAGTGTTTTCGTATACTCTTGCAAATGAGACGGGTGTAACTTCTGACCAGGTAAGGAAAGATTTCTCAGAATTCAATATTCGGGGCAATAAAAGGGGCGGTTATGAGATAAACGACCTGCTGGAAAAGATGGAGAACATCTTTCATCGCAATAAAGACCATAATATTGTTTTAATAGGAATGGGGAATATGGGTCTTGCATTATCGAAGTATAGCAAATTTGTTCAGCGTAATATGAATATTGTTGCGACCTTTGATATTGATCCGTTCAAACAGAAGATTCGATCGGATATCCCTGTTTATTCGATGAGTCGGTTACAGGAGATAATAGACAGATTCAGAGTAAAAGTTGCGATAATTGCTGTTCCTGAAATTTCAGCTCAGGAGGTAAGCGATGAGCTGGTAAGACTTGGCATCAAAGGGATAGTAAATTTTGCTCCTGTTTTGCTTAAAGTGCCACCTGATGTGGTTATTAATAACGTGAACCTGTGTGATGAGTTAGAAAGCGTCATCTATTACGTTCACAAACTTATGAAGGTTGATGGATTAAAAAACATTGAACTATTATACAAGGATATGAAATACTGATCAAAGGGCTGGTTCAGGGTGTAGGCTTCCGCCCTTTTATCTGCCGGCTGGCAGTTAAACATGGTCTTAATGGCGAAGTGGATAACAGAACCAATGGTGTTTCTGTTATAGTCCAGGGCGATTTAAAAGCCATTGATAAATTCAGTAATGATATACTGGAAAATGCTCCTCCCGCTTCCCAGATAAAATCAATTGAAGTTAATCCAAAACAAGTGGATGGTTATAACAGTTTCAGTATTGTTGGAAGTAAAGTTATTGATAATCAAATTACTGAAATAAGTCCGGATATTGCCGTTTGCCAGGAATGTCTGAGCGATCTTTTAACAGATCCCGAAAGAATTAATTATCCTTTCATCAACTGTACAAATTGTGGTCCCAGGTTTACGATTATTGAAGGGCTGCCTTATGACCGTCCAAAAACTACAATGAAAGATTTCAGGATGTGCAATAAGTGTTCCTTAGAATATAATGATATCCTTGACCGCCGTTTCCATGCCCAGCCAATAGCTTGTAATTCATGCGGGCCGGAATACCGCTACACAGATCCGGATATAAGTCTTGAAGGAATTGAACAGATCCTTGAAAAGATATCTTCCCTGATAGCTGAAGGAAAGACGGTAGCGATAAAAGGTCTGGGCGGATACCATCTTATGTGTGATGCACTGAATAATAATGCAGTTCTTGAATTGAGAAGAAAGAAACATCGTGATGCTAAACCCTTTGCTGTAATGTTCAGGGATATTTCCGAAATTAAAAAATACTGTTTTGTTGATAGAGCTGAGGGAAAGGAATTAAAATCATGGCGAAGACCGGTCCTTATCCTTAGACAGAGAAATCAGTTATCTGAAGCTGTATGTAACGGTTTGAATACAACCGGTGCGATACTGCCTTATATGCCTGTTCATTATTTGCTGTTCAGGATCCTTAAAACTCCTGCTGTAGTATTAACTAGCGGTAATATATCTGATGAACCGATAATTATTGATGATCTTTCAGCTGAGATCCATTTAATGAAAATTGCAGATTCTGTTGTGAGCTACAACAGGCAGATAAGAAACAGGGCTGATGATTCGGTAATTAGGATTATTGATAATAAGATAAATCTGATCCGGCGTTCAAGGGGATTTGTTCCCAGACCTGTTGACCTGAATTGTAATACTGAAGGCATTCTTGCTTTGGGAGCGGAACAGAAAAATAGTTTTTGTATAGGTAAGGGAAGACAAGCAGTGTTGAGCCAGTATATTGGCGATCTTAAGAATTTAGCAGCTTATAGTTTTTACAGGGAGTCAATTGACAGATTCTCAGATCTTTTCAAGTTTAAACCAGAGTATTTAGCATGTGATCTCCATCCTGATTATTTTACAACCCATTATGCTGAAGTCCTTGAAAAGGAGTTAAGAATACCTCTTGTCAGGGTACAGCATCATCATGCTCATATTGCATCATGTATGGCAGAGTTTGGGATCGATGAAGAGGTTATAGGAATAAGTATGGATGGAACTGGTTATGGCACTGATGGGAATATATGGGGAGGTGAGTTTCTGATTGCTGACCTTGAAAAATTTACAAGATTTACGCACTTCGATTATATCCCGATGCCCGGTGGTGACAAATCTGTTGATGAACCATGGAGGATGGCATTTTCATATTTATTTAAATACTTTGGGGATAGTATAGATTATGAGTCTGTACCGCTCTTTCAATCAGTTAACAAACAGAATCTTACTTTGGTTAAAGAGATGATTGTTAATAATATAAATTCGCCTCTTACTTCTGGTGCCGGCCGTCTCTTCGATGCAGTTTCTGCTCTTCTGGGACTATGTATCAAATCGACTTTCGATTCTGAAGCACCAATGCGTCTTGAATCAGTATTTAATTGTGAAACAGATCTTTACTATCCATTCAAAATTGAAAAAACGGTGATATTTGCTGAAATGTTCAATGCAATCCTGGAAGATTTGCCGCATAATAGTATATCGTTTATTTCAGCAAAATTCCATAACACTATTGCTCAGGTAATTTTTGAAGTTTCAAAAATTATCAGGAATGAAACTTCTCTTAATAAAGTAATTCTTTCAGGAGGTGTCTTCCAGAATAAATACCTTTTTGAAAAATCTTCGTATCTCTTAAGTGGGAACAGGTTTGAAGTTTTTACGAATCACCTTGTTCCTGCTAACGATGGGGGAATATCACTGGGTCAGTTAATAATTGCTTCAAAAAAACAGGATTATGTGTCTGAGCATTCCGGCCAGGATTATATCAATTGATGGCACCATGGCAGATGTTTCTGCCGGAGGTGCAATTTTTAAAGCAGGTCTTCATTTGATTGAAGACGCAAAGATTGGAGACTATGTACTTCTGCACGCAGGTTTTGCGATTCAGAAAATAAGCGAGAAAGAGGCTATGGAGACTCTGGAATTACTGAAAGAAATGAATGATTCTATGGTTGTATAGTATTGGTATGAAGTACATTGATGAGTACAGGGATAGAGTTCTGATAAAAAAGCTGACAGATCACATAAAAAAATCTGCAAGATATAACTATACCTTTATGGAAGTGTGTGGGGGGCATACTTCGTCGATTCATCGTTTCGGAATCCCGGCACTTCTTCCCGGAAACATCAGACTGATTTCAGGTCCGGGTTGTCCGGTCTGTGTTACAGGGACAGATTTTATTGATAAAGCTGTTGCTTACTCAAAAAATGAAAATGTCACTATTGCTACATTTGGAGACCTGATAAGGGTCCCCGGATCGGTATCGTCTCTCGAAAAAGAAAAGGCAAAAGGAGCAGATATCAGGGTTGTTCTTTCAGGGCTGGAAGCACTTGAGATTGCCAGGATCAATCCTGCCAGGGAAGTTATTTTTTTAGGTATCGGGTTTGAAACCACAGCTCCCGGAACCGCGGTAACTGTCAGTCAGGCTGAGAAAGAAAGAATTAAAAACTTCTTTCTGCTAAGCGCACATAAAGTAATGCCTCCGGCAATGGAGTTAATTATTAAGGATGGAGTAAAGCTCGATGGTTTTATCTGCCCTGGTCATGTAGCAACGATTACGGGTTCAGCAGTTTTTAAATTCATACCTGAAAAATACAATTTAGGATGCGTAATTACCGGTTTTGAACCGGCCGATATCCTCCAGTCAATCTTAATGCTCATATCTCAGGTCAACCACAAAAAACCTGATGTTGAAATTCAGTACAGCCGTGCCGTCACACTTAATGGTAATCCACTTGCTCAGAGGTATTTATCAGAGATCTTTGAATACTGTGATGCCTGGTGGAGGGGATTCGGTAACATTCCATGGAGCGGACTCAGGCTGCAAGAAAAGTTTGAGAAGTTTGATGCGGAAAAAACAATGCCTGTTGAAGTTAAATATCAGGAAGATAATATGTTATGTATTTGTGGGGATATCCTCAGGGGCTTAAAGACACCTGATGATTGCGCTCTGTTTGGTGAAAGTTGTGTTCCGGAAAACCCGGTTGGAGCCTGTATGGTTTCAAATGAAGGTGCATGTAATAGCTTTTATAAATACCGGCTGAATGAGTGAATTTATAACTTTGAATCATGGCAGTGGTTGTAGTCTGACTCATGATCTGATTGAAAATGTTTTTGTCAAAAGGTTTGGCATGACTGAACCTTTGACAGATTCTGCCGTTCTTAAAGAAAACGGATTTACTCTGGCCTTTACAACAGATTCATATGTTGTAGATCCTCTGTTTTTTCCCGGGGGTGATATAGGAAAACTTGCGGTTTGTGGTACAGTAAATGATCTTGCTGTCTCCGGAGCAGTTCCAAAATATATTGCTGTATCATTTATTATAGAAGAAGGTTTTCCGCTGAGCGATCTTAAAGTAATTGCAGGTTCAATGGCAGATGAGGCTTTGAAAGCAGGTGTAAGGATCGTTACCGGAGATACAAAAGTGGTTGAAAAGGGGAAGTGTGATAAATTGTTTATAACTGCCTCAGGAACAGGTATTTTACGATCTGAACTGGAACATATTAGTACCGGAAGGAAGATTAAGCAGGGTGATAAGCTGATTATTAATGGCCCTCTTGGGAACCATGCAGTAGCTGTACTTGGCGCCAGAAACAAACTAAGTTTCCGTACACCTGTAACTTCCGATTGTGCATCACTTAATCATTTAATAAACAATGTTCTGGGCAGTTGCAAAAAGGTCCATTTTATGAGAGACCTTACCAGGGGCGGTCTTGCAGTTGTATTAAATGAACTTGCCCGTATGACCGGTTATGGGATAATCATTAATGAGGAATCAGTCCCGGTTGATGATCCTGTTAAAGGATTGTGCGAGATTCTGGGTTTTGATCCATTATATCTTGCCAACGAAGGGAAGGTTTTATTAGTTACCGGTGATGACGAGCATAAAACGGTTCTTGATATTCTCAGGTCACACCCGTTAGGGAAAAATTCGGAGGTAATAGGAGAAATAATCCCCGACAGCCGGAAACTTGTAGTTTTGAATACAACGATTGGTGGCAAACGCATTCTTGAAATGCCGGCAGGGATGCAGCTTCCAAGGATCTGTTAAAATCTTAACAATGCATGAAATCAAAATAGCAGAAGATCTTACTAGGATTGTGCTAAAAGCAGCCAATAAGGAAAAACTGTCAAAGGTTACCATGGTGAATATAGCATTCGGGCAGTTGATCCAGATTGTGCCGGAAATTTTTGAATTTGCATTCAGAGAAACAGTGAGAGATACTATTGCACGGGATGCCAGAGTAAATATTGAATTAGTGCCGGTAATCATGAGATGCAGGGATTGCAGCTGTGAATTTCAGGTGAAGGATAATTTTTTTGGTTGTAGTGAATGCGGCTCAAAAGAACTTGATATATTAAATGGGAAAGAACTTTTTATTAAAAGTATAGAAGGAGAGTAGACATGGAAATAAAGATCATGAAAAATATCCTTGACCGGAACCAGAACAAAGCAAATGAGGTCAGGAGTCTGCTGGTAGTAAAAAAAGTCCTGATGGTGAATATAATAAGCTCACCCGGGGCAGGAAAAACGACTTTGCTGGAACGTACCTGCGAAGAACTTGGAGGAAAGTTCAGGATCGGTGTGATAGAGGGGGATATTACCACAGATCGCGATGCACAGCGACTGAAAAAATACGATATTCCTATTGTTGTAATCAATACTGAGGGAGGTTGTCATCTTGACTCATACAGTATCTCAAGGGTCCTGGATTCATTTGATCTTGATAATCTTGACCTGCTTTTTGTTGAAAATGTCGGAAATCTTATTTGTCCTTCGCAATTTGATCTGGGTGAAACATTTAAACTGGCAGTTGTAAGCACTACCGAAGGTGATGATAAACCAGCTAAATACCCGATGCTGTTCAGGGAAGCTAAAGCGGTCCTCCTGAATAAGGTTGATCTTATTCCTTATACAAATTTTAATTATGAGAACTTCAGGGCAGATTTGAATAATATCAACGCCCTGATACCTCTGTTTGAAGTCTCGTGTACAAGAGGAGATGGATTAGAGGCGTGGTTTGAATGGATTTCGGATCAGGTTACTGATTCCCGCTAAAATATTTGAAACCTCTCTCCCGCTGAAGCGGGATCTCCCCCAGGGGGGAGAAAAGATGTAATTATCTAGTGGATTTATTTCCCCCTTCAGGGGGAAAAAGAAAGGAGGTTTATCTTTTCCACGGAGGTGTATCCGGTAACGATTTTCTGAATTCATTAATAAGTGAATCTTCATAATTACCTTCAAATGTGCCTTTTACAAACTGTTCAAGCCCTTCATCAAGTAGTCTTTTCCACGAGTTGTCTTCTCTCCCCGGTATAACTGGATAGAAAAGAACTCCATTATCTTTAGCAGCATCCAGATCACTTAATGCATCACCAATTAAAAGTATTTTGTCATCAGGATATTTGCTTTTTGCAGCAAAAGTTATATGTTCAGCTTTTGTCCCATGTTCCTGACCAGCTATGAGACGTACAAACTTCTTAAGATCATGTTCCTCCCATTCCCTCTTAAGTGCATCAAGTGGTGTCTGCGATACAACTATTGAATCAGCAAAGGATGCTATTTTTTCGATGGTCTTCATGGAATCAATAAAAGCCGGAATATCGTGAAGCCATTCGCCAATGTCCTGGTTCACTGCTTCAGTCCAGATCACAACTTTTTCAAGATCAGGATCCGGATTTGATTCATAATGTTTGCGAAGATTAGCATTGCTCAGTTTAGTTTCTTTTGTCACCCACTCTTTAAGGTAGCTGAAATCAGGCAATTTACAACCTGAAGCCCTGACCTCATTTCTTTCTGCAAGCAGATCAAAAACTTTGATCATTGCCGGAAACCTGTTGACACCCCTGTAAGTTGAGTAGAGGTTTACAAACTCCCAGGTCTCCCGTACCAGCCTGGATATTGCAAAAAGGTCAAAACACTTTAATGCATTCGGGATGAAAAATTCTTTTTGTTTTACCTCCATTGAGTCAAATACGCAACCATCGGAATCGATACCGATGAAATACTCATGAGAAGGCTTCAGGTCTTTAAGAGATTTCTGATAATCCATCCCCAAATATAGCAGAGTTACGGGAATAAATCAGGGCTAGAACTTAAACCCGAGTTTTACTTCGAGTCTGTTATAATAGTTTTTATATGTGTATGTTTGATTATTATAGTTCAATTCTCTGTAGCTTGTCTGTGCGTACCTGTAACCAAAAGTAAGGTAAGTCTCACTTTCCTCTTTTGCCCATGAGATGCCTGTTCCAAATCCCAGAGAAGCGCCGCCTTTATAATCAGTCGGGTAATTATATTGATTATAAGGATTATAATCATTATTACTTTCCTTATCTCCTCCAAGATGAAGCAAGCCACCTCCTCTGAAAAATACAAATGGAGTTGTTTTTCTGTCATAGAATAACCTTTTATATTCAAAAAACAGAGGGGTAAAAGTAGAGCCAAGAAACTCAACACCTGATCCTATGGCCAAAATATTTTTGGTACTATTGGTAAAGTTAACAAGAAAATTAAAACTGAAGGGTGCATCAAATTCACTGTGCTGTGCACCAATAAGTAACCCTGCCTCCAAAGCAAATCCCACTCCATTTACTTTTCTGCCATCAAACCGGGGAGTCTCTTTTACGAACTTGTCAACCTCTTCCGAGGAATAAATAAACAAACTTCCGTCAGAGGTCTGAATTTTATATTGGTTATCTGATATTTCCAATAGTTTTCCATAGATAATACTTCCGTTTTTCAGATAGATTACATCTTTTGTTTTCTGGGCTGACATAGGTAATACTATGAATGTCAGCATGATGAATAATATAAAGTATTTTTTCATGATGAAATAGGTTAAAAGGTTAATAGTTTAGCATGATTTTTGTTTTAGTTTAGGAAACTAAAACCTACCTCTCATGAAAGCAAAAATCATTCCAATTATTGCAATATTGTCAATAGTTACAATATTCTTTTATTCCTGTGAGGATGCTACTTACATGGAATATAAAGGAAATGCGCCTGTTTATCTGGCATTTACTGATTTAAGATCATCAGTCACCAATGAGCAAAATGTTGAACTTAACAATCCGGGTAAGATATATTATAAAGACAACTATATCTTCATTGTTGAGGAGCTTAAGGGAATTCATGTTTTTGATAATACTGATCCGGCTTCTCCTGTAAAAAAGACATTTGTTAAATTGCCCGGAGTTGTCGATATCTCAATTTCCGGGTATATATTGTATGCCGACAGTTATGTCGACCTTGTTATCCTGGATGTTCAGAATATTGACAAAATTCATGAGGTTGGGAGGGTAAAAGATATTCTCCCGTATACGGTTCCACCCACCGGAAATGAATTTCCTATGGCTTATGTTGATAATAAAAAAGGAGTTGTTGTTGAATGGGAATTGAAAACTATCAGGGAAAAAGTATATCCTAATCCCAATCCCTGGCCTATTTATTATAAAGGAGGCTTCGCTCTTCTTGACGCATCAAACTACTCCGGTACCACGTCCGGTGTCAGTGGCAGCGGCGTTGGATTCGGAGGATCAATGGCCAGATTCGGGATTAAAGAAAAAGTATTATATATAGTTGATCAGAGTAACCTAAAAATATTTGATATTTCCAATAAAACCAGTCCTGTTAAGTTCAATGATATCTATCCGGGTTCGGGTGTTGAAACAATGTTCCTTTCCGGCGACAATATGTTCCTCGGTACGACCACAGGTATGATAATTTATGACATTTCTAATCCTCTTTCACCAACATCAAGAACATTTTTCAGGCATGCAAGGAGCTGCGATCCCGTTGTGGTTGATGATACACTGGCTTATGTAACTCTCAGGACAGGAACTAATTGTGGCGGGAATCTGAACTGTCTTGATGTTGTCAACGTTAAGGATCTGACTAATCCCTCTATTGTAATGTCATATTCCATGGTAAATCCTCATGGATTGGGTAAAAATGGTGATCTGCTTTTTATCTGTGACGGCAGTGCCGGGTTGAAAATATTTGATGCTTCTGACCCAAAAACAATTGGAAATCACCTTATCTATACATACCCGAATATAAATGCTTACGATGTGATTCCAATCGGGAATATTCTGGTAATGGTCGGTGATGATGGTTTGTACCAGTACAGTTATTCCAATATTCAGAATATTACGTTACTTAGTAAGATTGAAGTTAAGAAAACTAAATAAGGTCTTTCAAGTAGTAGTCTAATTAGTCTTGAAGTCTTTACTCTTTGCTGTCTTTACGGCCTTCGGCCTGTCTTTTATTGTTTGGGACTTTATTCTTTTTAGACTTAAAAGACCTAAAGACAGTCCCACGCAGTGGGACAAGACAGAAGGCAAAGCCGACGTCAAGACTTACCTCAACTTTTCAACTTCTTTTAACCCACCCCAAACCCCCCGATAAATCGGGGCAGGCTCTCCCGGGATGGATTTTTTTAATATACTTTTGCACCAATGCACCTTTACCCCTTTACGCCTTTGTTTATTTTCATTCTAAATTATAAACTATGATTAATGTAAGGTTTTTTTAAAAAGTATTGTTATTAATTTAACAGCACTTTTAATTAGCTTTTTATTGTAGTATAAACATTATTTAATTACCTAAAAATCAATAAGAAATGTATCAAGTAGGAAATCTGGTAAAGAAATTGACCGACAAACATGGTCGCGCTAGAGAGAACCTTTTGCCTATACTTCAGGGGATAGTGGATAAACACAATTACCTTAATGACGAGGCAATGGTAGAAGTTGCGAAAGAACTCGATATTTCAGCGGCTGAGGTTTACGGAACAGCTTCTTTTTATACTTTTCTCGACACGAAGGTGAGAGGTAAATATGTAATAAGGATATGTAAAACCATCACATGCTCCATGAAGGGAAAGGGAGATATCATTCAAACCCTTGAAGATATGCTTAAGATAAAAATTGGAGAAACAACTTCAGACAGATTATTCAGTCTGATTGAAACAAACTGTATAGGGTGGTGTCATAAAGCTCCTGCAATATTGATAAATGAAATTCCTTTTACTGAGCTTACACCTGAAAAAGTGGCAGAAATAATTAAAAATTATATGCAAAAATAATAATATCCGGTTAGATCATGGAAAACAAAGGACTAAATAAGGTAGATCTTATATTCGAGAAGATTGATCTGAAGGAGGTTTTGATAAAAGCCTTTAAGATGAGTAGAGAAGAGATCATTCAGCAGGTACTCGAATCAGGATTGAAAGGACGCGGAGGAGCCGGATTCCCGACCGGATTGAAATGGAAATATACAGCAGTTGAAAAGGAACCTGTTAAGTACATAGTATGCAACGCTGATGAGGGTGAGCCAGGTACATTTAAAGACCGTGAGATCCTCGACAGGGTATCATATAAGGTTTATGGTGGGATGGCTATTGCCGGTAAAGCAATTGGCGCTAAGAATGGAATAGTTTATCTCAGAGGTGAATACAGGTTTCTGCTTCCTCAGTTGATGAAGGAACTTGAATTATTCCATAAGCTTGTTGATGAGTTAGGGTATGAATTTAAAATCAGGTATTGTCTTGGAAGCGGCGCATACATATGCGGTGAAGAGAGTGCCCTTTTTGAATCAATACAGGGAGACCGTGGAGAACCACGTAACAAACCTCCTTATCCAACAACATCAGGTGTTTTCGGTAAGCCGACTTCAATTAACAATGTGGAAACACTGGTTTCTGCATTGATGATTATTAAGCATGGTTCTGCTGCATACAATCGGCTTGGAACAAAAGATTCCAGGGGATCAAAAGTATTCTCAGTTTCAGGGGACACACCAACACCGGGTATATTTGAACTTGAGCTGGGTATGTCGGTACAGCAGTTCGTAAATGAATTCGGAGATGGAGATACAAAAGCGGTCCAGGTTGGAGGTGCTTCCGGCTTTTGTGTACCAAGAAAAAAATTCACTGATACTATAATCGGCTTTGAAGGTGTACCGACCGGTGGTTCAATGAAGCTTTTCAACAGCTCAAGATCAATGTATAATGTACTTCATAACTATCTCGACTTTTTTGCTGAGGAGTCTTGCGGACAATGTACCCCCTGCAGGGTAGGCTGCCAGCAACTTCTTAAAGGTGTTGAAAAAGTTAAGAAAGGTGAAGCTAAATCAACATATCTGAATGAATTGGTTAAGCTTGCCGATACAATGAAAATTGCCTCAAAATGTGGTCTTGGACAGTCTGTTGGCAATGCTTTCCGAACCATTGTTGAGAACTTTAAGGAAGAGATCATCTACTAATTTTAAATTGAAAAACAGAAAGTTATGATAAATCTGACTATAAATGACCAGAAGGTTTCTGTTACTGCAGGAACAACAGTTCTTGCAGCCGCAAAGACACTAAAAATCAATATACCAACCCTGTGTAATCATGCTGACCTGTGTGTTGCCGGTAACTGTCGTGTTTGCCTTGTAGAACAAAAGGGTGCAAGAACTCTTATTGCAGCCTGTGCAATGCCGGTTTCTGAAGGTATGGATATCCATACCAATACACTTAAAGTAAGGAATGCACGAAAACACGTTGTGGAACTGCTTCTTACCGAGCACAGATCCGATTGTACGAAATGCTATAAAAATCAGAACTGCGAATTGCAGGCTCTGGCAAATGAATTTGCCTTCGGGGATACTATTTTCCTTGATCTCGTTGAAGATCATAAATATAATATTGACAGATCATCACCTTCCTTTGTTAAGGATGACAGCAAATGTATCCGTTGCCAGCGTTGCGTCAGAACATGTTCTGAGTTACAGTACATCTCGGCAATAGCTGTTGCCAACAAAGGAGCTCATCAGAAAATTTCATCATTTCACGACAGGCCCATGAGCCATGTTGTCTGCACTAATTGCGGACAGTGTGTAAACCGTTGTCCCACCGGAGCCCTGGTTGAAAAAACATATATCGACCAGGTTTGGGATGCTATCTATGACCCTGATAAACACGTTGTTGTGCAAACAGCACCAGCTGTAAGGGTTGCACTTGGCGAGGACCTGGGATATGATCCTGGCGAAAGGGTAACCGGTAAAATGGTGAATGCCCTGAAACAGCTGGGATTCAATTCGGTTCTTGATACAGATTTCAGCGCTGATCTCACAATCATGGAGGAAGGTACAGAACTCCTGATCAGGCTGAAAAAAGCTCTCGTTGACGGAGATAAGAAAGTTTCACTTCCGATGTTCACATCATGTTCCCCGGGTTGGATAAAATTCATAGAACATAAGTACCCTGAATTTCTTCCGAACTTGTCAACATGCAAATCTCCTCAGCAGATGTTTGGTGCTCTTGCCAAGACATTCTACGCTCAGAAAAGGAGAATTGATCCTTCCAGGATCGTATCTGTATCAGTGATGCCGTGCACAGCCAAGAAATTTGAAGCTGACAGGCCTGAAATGAGAGCCAGCGGATTCAAGGATGTGGATTATGTACTTACAACCCGTGAACTTGCTGTTATGATAAAGCAGGCAGGTATCGATTTCAGGAACCTTGGGCCTGTTCATTATGATTCAATTATGGGTGATTCAACCGGAGCAGGTGTAATATTTGGAGCTACCGGTGGAGTTATGGAAGCTGCTTTACGTACAGCTTATGAAATAGTTACGGGTCGTGAAGTTCCATTTAGTAATCTTAATATTACTCCTGTCCGCGGTATGGATGGTGTTAAGGAAGCAACAATCAAAATCGAAGGGTGTGTTGATGACTGGAAATTCCTTGAAGGAGTAGAGCTGAAAGTTGCAATAGCACATGGACTGGTAAATGCCAATAAGGTTATGAAACTGGTAAGGCAGGGGAAATCTCCATATCATTTTGTGGAAATAATGGCTTGCCCGGGTGGTTGCATTGGTGGTGGAGGACAGCCTATTCCTACCAGCATGGAGATCAGACAAAAGCGTATGAAAGCTATTTACTCGGAAGATGAGCATATGGTTCTGCGTAAATCGCACGAAAATCCGGATGTAATAGCTATTTATAAGGAATTCCTCGATAGACCAAACAGCCATAAATCGCACAAACTTCTGCATACACATTATGTAGAGCGCGAAAACTATTAAGAAAAAATTGATTAAATTAAGGGCCGGTATCAGTGATACCGGCCTTTTCATTTAAAGAGATATGAAAAAATTAAAAATTTCGACAGCACAATTTGAAAACAGAAGTGGCGATAAAGTTTATAATTTGTCAGTTATTGAAAACCTGGCAAAAAAGGCAGCTCTCGAAGGCTCACAGGTTATTGCTTTTCATGAATGTTCAATTACCGGATATACATTCGCCAGAAAACTTTCGAAAGAGCAAATGCTTGAATTGGCAGAGTATGTCCCGGAGGGAGATAGTATAGCAAAACTTTCGCAAATCTCAGGAAAACATAATATTACAATTCTTGCAGGACTTTTTGAAAAGGATAAAAATAATAAAATATATAAAGCTTATGTTTGCGTTGACAAAAATGGGTTGATAGCAAAACACCGGAAATTACATCCTTTTATAAATTCTCACATTACTCCTGGTGACCAATATTCCGTTTTTGATCTTCATGGGTGGAAGTGCGGAATATTGATTTGCTATGATAACAATGTGATTGAAAATGTAAGGGCAACAACTCTGCTGGGTGCAAAAATAATTTTTATGCCTCACGTCACAATGTGCACTCCGTCACCACGTCCGGGTGCCGGTTTTGTTGATCCTGAGTTATGGAAAAACAGGGAAAATGATCCCAATTCATTGCGATTGGAATTTGACGGTCGGAAGGGTAGGGAATGGCTGATGAAGTGGCTCCCCGCACGAGCTTATGATAACGCTGTTTATGTAATTTTTTCAAATCCGATCGGTATGGATGATGATCAGTTAAAAAACGGTTGTTCAATGATCATAGATCCGTTCGGAGATATTATAGCCGAATGCCGGAAACTGGGTGATGATATTGTTACTACAATATTGACACCTGAAAAGCTTACCAGGGCTGGTGGATACAGATACATAAAATCAAGAAGACCTGAACTTTACAGGGATATTATCGGAAAGGAGCATAAGCCGGAGCTGAAGGTTGCCTGGATGGAAAGTCAAAAGGTAAAAGTAAAAAGTAAAAAGTAAAAAGAGAAAACTGGTATTAAAGTTCCCCTCCTGGGAGAGCATACTCCGATTGATCGGTGGGTTAGAGGCGGGTTAAAAGTTTAAATATTAATCGATTATCTCAAGGATCTGGTTGATATCAATATCTTGCAAAGGATTATTACTCCGGACAAAGGAGTCAGCAAGCCTAGATTTTTTTTCCTGCAGCTTTGTTATTTTTTCTTCGATACTACCTGTAGAAATATATCGGTAAACAAAGACACTTTTTTCCTGACCAATCCTGTGAGCCCGGTTCATTGCCTGCATTTCTGTTGCCGGATTCCACCATGGATCAAGAATAAATACATAATCGGCTGCAGTAAGATTAAGCCCTACGCCTCCTGCCTTGATCGAGATAAGAAATACCTTGTTCAAAGGGTCATTCTGAAATGTGCTCACAATCTTTTCCCTGTTTGTACTGGCTCCGGTCAACAAAGAAAAACTAATTCTTTTTTTGGTAAGGACTTCTGCAAAAAGGTTAAGGTGTTTGACAAATGATGAAAAAATAAGTATTTTATGTCCCTCAGATAAAACACTATCAATATCCTGAAGCACAGTTTCAAATTTTCCCGAACATGCTGAATATTCTTCATGCACCATTACCGGGTGGTTAGATATCTGTCTCAGTCTCATCAGCCCTTGAAGAAGTGCGATAGAGGTTTCCTCAGACCTGTCATCGCCCATACTTTTAAGAATAGTATTTCTTACAGATGATTTTTCTTCTTCATAAATTTTTATCTGCTCATCTGTCATATCACAAAATACCGTCTGTTCAGTTACAGGGGGAAGATCTGTGGCGACCATCTCTTTGGTACGTCTTAAGATAAATGGTTGAATTATCTTTTTTAATTTTAATTCCTTATCATCATCCCTGTCCCTATCAATGGGTTTTGCGTACTCTTTACGGTAAAAGTTAAGATTGCCCAGTAATCCTGGATTAATAAAATTCATCTGGGTCCAGAGGTCAGTGAGGGAGTTTTCAATAGGTGTTCCCGTCAGTACAAGTTTGTAATCAGATTTAAGTCTTATCATCGATTTGAAAAGAAGGGAAGCCGGATTTTTTATTGACTGGCTCTCGTCAAGAATAATATAATGAAAGGTAAAAGTGCTTATTGTGTCAATGTCTTGGCGTATTGTGTGATAACTTGACAAAATAATATCGAAAGAATTAAACAGAGATAAGGTTTTTTTTCTCTGGGTACCTGTGTAACAAAAAACTTTCATGCCGGAAGCAAATCGTCTTATCTCATTTTGCCAGTTATGTATGAGTGAAGCCGGAACAATTATCATGGAGGTAAAACTCTGGGGAGGTGTATCGAAAAGGGTAAGACCAGTATTAATCACTGGTCTGAACTGTGGTTTTAAATTTTCAATATTATATTGAAGAAGAGCCAGAGCCTGAATTGTTTTCCCGAGTCCCATATCATCCGCAAGGCATCCACCAAGTCCGGAGGTCTGAAGCCAGTACATCCAATTCAGCCCTTCAACCTGATATTTTCTCATCTTGCAATTCAATCCCATGGGAGGCTGAATGGTTTGTAACTGTTCGGGGTTCAGAAGTTTTTCAAGCTTTTTATATCCTTCCGATTCATTCTCCTCTATTGCACCTGACAAGAGTGAGAAATGTTGCTTATGGATATTGAGGGAGTCACCGGAGATCTTTCCAAACTCAAAAATTGATCTGTATTTAGGGAACCATAATCCAGGGAGGATTGCTACTGAACCGTCAGGCAACTCATATTCCCTGATTCCTTCCAGGATATTTCTTTTAAAACGGATAAACGGAATCTCCCAACCCCCGATTTTAACTATTGCCAGCAGATCAAACCAGTCATTTTCTATTTGGCTGCTAATCTCAATATTGACCGGCCCTAAATTATAATTCAGGTCAAGTTTCGAAGTCAGAATAAAACCTGATTCAATAATTTCGGAATAATTACGGTTGACAGCTTCAATCAGTGTATAGGTATCTTCATCACGGTCGTCTGATATTTGATGATATTTATAATGTATCTCATCGTCCGAAAAGAACCCCATTTCTTCAAGTTTTTCTTTGCATCGTGTCTCCCAGTTAAAATCCCTGAAATATTTTCTGTAGATATACTTGCCATCATTCCTTTCGAAAGATGTGAATGAATGATCGGTATCGTTGGCGAAAATTTCATTTCCTGAATAACGAAATTTCAGAATGAGCACCGGTATCCCTTTAAATCCGTTCTCTAAGCTGAGAAGTGCCTCTTTAAATGGTTGTGAAATAATTATTTCAAAACCTGTCCCTTCAACTTTATATTTATTGACTGCGTTCAGAACAAAACCTGATAAATATTTAAGTTCACTGTTTTTAGGAATCAGAATATGTTCTTTTGTAAGAAAGGGTCTTAGTTTTAATCCGTCAATATCCGAAATAAAAAATATTCTGTCATGTTCCCTGATCAGACACGGCGACTTACACAAAATGTCGACCTGATTGTCTTTAAGTTCAATAATCTTTTCTTCTGCTTCAATTTTCAAAGAGTAAATTAACTGTTCATTGTTCCGTTCAAACCTGAAAACAGGTATAGCCGATTCACCATAAAAATGAAGTTGATCGACAGTATGCAGGGTATTTGATTTTGTTTTCTGGAAAAAACAGGGAATCGTTTCTTCTCTTGCGATAATCAGACACTTATAAATTCTCTTTTCTATATGAGGCCTGATAAATTTTTCAATTTTTTCGAATGTAACCTTGGCAAGAAAATCTTTAACTGAGTTTTCTTTTGAATAAAACTTGAACAGATTCCTGTCTGTATATTCATTGATGATCCTGACAAGTTCTCTTTCTTCATCGTTCAGATAGCTCAGGGTATCATCCGACTGGTAAGGTGAGAGACATTCTGATAATTTAAAATAATTCTTATAAGGCTCAATATTAATAATATACGGGATTAATATCGATCCCCACAGCCTGTGGTGGGTCAGAATCAGTGCGAAGTGCTTTTTATTTTCTGTAGTTTTAGAATCCAAAAATTGAATCTTTAATTGATTTGCAATAATGGTTAAAGTACAATAAATTTCAAAATATTTTCTTTTTAGTTTTATTTTGAATTGAAGAAGATAATACATATAGACATGGATGCATTTTTCGCATCTGTAGAACAGCTGGACAATCCTGAACTTAAAGGCAAGCCTGTTGCAGTAGGAGGGAGCGGTGAAAGGAGTGTAGTTGCTGCAGCCAGTTATGAAGCCAGAAAATTCGGAGTCAGATCGGCAATGCCATCGGTGATCGCAAAAAGACTTTGCCCCGACCTGATATTTGTCAGGCACAGATTTGAAAGGTATAATGAAATTTCAGAGAAAGTATTTGAGATATTTAAGGAATATACCGATGTGGTTGAACCTCTTTCGATTGATGAAGCATTTCTTGATGTTACTATTGATAAAAAGGGAATAGGATCGGCAACAAAAATAGCAACTGAAATAAGGGAGGAGATAAAACGAAGAACTGGTCTTACGGCCTCTGCAGGGATATCCGTTAATAAGTTCCTTGCAAAGATTGCTTCAGATATTAAGAAGCCCGATGGTCTTTTTCTTATACCTCCTGAGGAGGCTCAGAAATTTATAGAAGGGCTGCCTGTCGAAAAGTTTTATGGTATAGGCAGGGTGACTGCCGAAAAGATGCATAAGCTGGGAATTCACAACGGCTCAGACCTGAAACAATGGGACTTGCTGGCTCTGATAAGGAATTTCGGAAAGGTCGGTAAATTCTATTTTGATATTGTAAGAGGTATTGATGACCGACCAGTTGAGACAAATACTGAACGCAAATCGTTAGGTACGGAGCTCACTTATGAAAAAGACCTGACAACCCGTTTTGAGATTATTGCAGAGCTGTATAAGCTTGAAAAAGAGCTGATGGAACGGCTTGAACATTCGGGAACTACGGGGAGGACAATCACTCTGAAGGTTAAGTTTTCCGATTTCAGGCAGATAACCCGGAGTAAAACATTGCAGAATTATATTCGTGAATTTGGTACCCTTCATAAGGAGGTTTCAGAGATTCGCAGATCGCTTCAGCTCGAAGGCAGCAGGATAAGGTTATTAGGGGTAAGTGTTTCAAACCTGGAATCGGATGAATGTGATGACAGGCAGTTGTTTCTCTTTGATGCTTGAACCTCTTTTTCACCCCCTGCCACCTAAAGGGGGTTATTAAATCGGTATCTTTTATTAAGCCCCCCTTCTTCGCTTTCCATCGGCCGCCTAAGGCTTGTCGCCTACGCTCCAAAGCTTCAGCGACGGAGCGCCGACGGCGCTGCGCGAAGCTCTGCGCCTTTGCGTAGCCGCTTCGGCGCAGCAAGGTCAGCGAAGCAAAACAGGGGGGATGGGGGGTAAAACTAGTTAAATAACAAGATTGTAAAGGTTTTCCATCTTATGTACTTTCTGAAGGTAATTAATAACATTAGTACTTTGTACTCCGTATTTGCAGTAGAAGACAACCTGATCTTTGTTCCGGATCAGATTAATTTTCTTGCTTATTTCATAATAAGGTATTGAAATACAATTAAACCCTATATCATCTCTTTCAGTCTCATCTCTCAAATCGACTATAGTTATTTCAGGCTTTTTTCGTAGCATTTTTTTAAGATCCTTAGCCGAAATTTCCTTTATTGAATCTTTTTCAGATAAACAGACATCATTGTAATCACCCAATGTCTTAATATTTGAATTTTCGGAATTCCTTACAAAAGAGATGATTTGTGTAGTAAAGTTCAGGGAATCAATAACAAAAAGTTTACCCGAAAGTACTTCTTTCTTTTCCAGAATTATTTTAATAACCTCAGTTGCTTGCATTGAACCAATCGTTCCTGCTATTGAGCCAATAACCCCTGTCTCATCACAGGATGGTACTTCAAGTGGGTGAGGAGGTTCCGGGTAAAGGCACCTGAGCGTAGGTCCATTGTGGTAATTCAGCACCATTAATTGTCCCGAGAACTTATCGATTGCACCATATACTATAGGTTTATTGAGGATTATGCATGCATCATTTATTAAATAGCGTGTGGCGAAATTGTCAGTGCAATCGACAATTATATCATACTGCGGAATAATTTTCAGTGCCGATTCTTTATCTAACCGGATAAAATGCACTTTAAATATAACTTCGGGATTCAGAAGCTTAAGTTTTTCCCTGGCTGCAAGAGGCTTAGGTTTACCGATATCTTTTATTGTGTACAAAACCTGTCTGTGCAGGTTGGTTTCATCCACCCAGTCATTATCCACGATTCCCAGGATTCCTACTCCTGCTGCTGTCAGATACTGAAGTACCGGACACCCTAGTGCACCGGCACCAATTACCAGCACCGATGTACCCTTTATTCTCTCCTGTCCTTCCTTTCCTAATTCAACCAGACGTATCTGCCTGCTGTATTTGTTTATTTCATCATTGGTTAAGACAGTATTACAACGCATATTGTAAGGTTTTTCTGATTAATTATTTTATATCTGATTTCTGATAATCTAGCTTTTCCGAATCTGAAAGTACCTCATTCATTGATCCCGTTCTGTAACCGTTCAGGTCAATGGTAATATAGTTAAAACCTGATCTATGACAAATTTCTGCAAGCTTATCTCTTAGATCCCAGGCTTTATCCATTTCAGACAGAATAAATTCAAACCGGGCAAGATTTTCGTGACTCCTGATCCTGAACTGGGCGAACCCAAGTTTCCTGACTTCAAATTCTGCAATCGCAAGTCTGTCGAGTTTTTCTTTTGTTATCTTTTCTCCATAAGGGAACCGTGACGCTAGACAGGCATAAGATTGTTTCGCAGCAGTTGGCAGATTCAATTTTTCGGAGAAATACCTGATATCGCTTTTAGTAAAACCAGATTCTGTAAGCGGGGAAATAACACCTTTTTCATGTCTGGCTTTCATACCGGGACGGAAGTCTTTCAGATCATCAGCATTACTGCCGTCAAAGACTGCTTCGTAACCTTCTTCCGTGGCAATATATTTTATCTTCCCGAACAGCTCACTTTTACAATAATAGCATCTATCAGGCGGATTATCGGAATAGCCTGGAATATCTATTTCTTCGGAAACGATTATTCTGTGCTTAATTCCCAATAGCAATGCCAGGGATTTCGCTTCTTCAAGTTCGTAAAACGGATATGTGCTCGATGTAGCTGTGATGAGCAATAGTTTTTCTCCATAAACTTCATGTGCAATTTTTGCGAGAAATGTACTGTCAACCCCCCCTGAAAAAGCTATGACTGCACTGTTGTATTTCCGCATTAAATCTTTAAGTATCTTTAGTTTGTATTTCATATTTTATCAAGTTATTAGCTCATTTTTTTCAGATTCTTCACAATATAGGCATTCTTTCCCTTTAGCTTTATTAAAAGCTTCCTTCCCCTCATTAAAAGAGAACCATGCCAATCCCAATGCTCCGATAGTATCAATCCATCCGAATCCGGTTATTTCATATATGACACTGGAACCAAGTAGTACTAAAGACATATAAATACATACCAGGGTACACCTTCCATCGGCAATAACAGGCTCTGATTTGAGTCTTTTACCGTAATATATTTTCGACCGGTATAAAATTGTCATAACTATGATCGACACCAAAGATACAACTATGCCCCAAAATGTTGTTTCAGGTTTATGACCCAGGTAAAAATTGAGAGCTGCACCGGCCAGCAAACCCAAAGAAAGGATGTAAAAACCCCAACCGGTAATTCGTAGTGCAGTAATCTCGAACCTGGTTCGTGGAGAATCAGGGTTCATCTTTATCCTCAATACCATCTGAAGGATACCAAATCCCGAGATGACCTCAATAAAACTGTCAACCCCAAATCCGAAAAGAGCAAGTGTTTCATCGTGTGCACCCAGAAAAACAGATACCAATCCCTCTACAATATTATATACAATAGTAAATATTGCTAACCCTTTAACTTTCTTATAATAATTGCTTTCCAACTTAAAACTGTTTAAATTCTCTTTTTTCTATTAAAGACTTTTTCAGTGAGAAGTATGATGATTTTGTTTTACTTTGGTCATTGATTATTTCCTGTAAAGATAACATTCAGGGAGCGATATAGTTCTCTTCGTTAGCTGTATCATTTTCTTCTCAGACGTAGTGCATTAATAATTACTTATACTTAAATGAAACTCATAGCCTTAGCTATCCCCATGTTTGTCTGAGCCAGGTCTGGAGCCATTTACCGCAATGGCTCTCACTATTTTATCGGTATAGATTACTTTGGATTGTTGTCTTTATTCACAACTTTAACTATCAGCCAAATAACAACAACAAGAACGATAAAGCCGATAATCCAGCCCCAACCCATTCCCCAACCGTTATTCATCCCGTTCATCATAATATAAGTTTTTAACTTTAAGAATTACTTAATTGAGTTTATCATTTCAGTTTTTAATTTTTTACCGAAAGGCTGTCTTTTGATTGCTGTGCCCAATTTATCAAGAGCGCCTTTTCATTTGTACTGAGCTGTGCATTTTTGTGCATCATTTTATAAGACGACAAGGGCATAATATCGTCCCTGATACTATTTGCAATTCCATTCATTTTGCTTAACTGTCTTCTTGGTGAATAACTGCCAAACTCACTAAAATTCAACTCATCTTTGCCTTGAGTTATATGTTTTGCCAGGAACCAGCCTATCGGCTGAACATTCGAATACCAGGGATAGTTAGTGTTAATGCTGTGGCAGTCATAACACGCATTTTTCAGTATAACCTGAATACTGTCAGGGATGTTTACTATTTTTGAAATATCAGTATCGAGAACCTGGCTGTTTTTATTAAGTGCAGGTCTAAAAAATTGAATTGCAATAAATACAATACTTATTGCTAACAGTATTTTTTTTGCAAAGATCAAGGCTATTTTATTTCTTCTAAAACTGAACCGCTTGTGAGCATTGCTTTTCCCATATATGGATTTTTAATTTCCTTTGTTTCGCTTAGCCAAAAAGCACCTTTACCATTATTAAACATTGGATCAAAATCTTTATACAAAACCTGCCCACCACCAAATGCTTTTACCAGATCGTAAATGTCTTTGCTCAGCAGTTCAAAATGCTCCCGTTGATGTGCAATATTTCCACCGTTTTTGCCTATGTGTTCTGCATGTTCTCTTGCATCGTCTTCTACATCTTCAAATGTTTTCTTTTGAGCAGCTGTTAAAGCGGTTTTATCGAAATTCTTAAATGTGGCTTCTAATGCTGTTCCTGCTTTTGCGGCTTCGGTGGTATTGTCATTAGTAAAGGCATTTTTTAATTGTAAATAAGTGCTTACAATTTCTTTAATTGAAACTGTATTCTTTGTATCCACAAAAGATGATGTTGTTACTATTGGATTATCAGTTTGTGGTTTGGCCTGTATATCTTTATTCCTATTTTGACTTTCTGTTGATTTGTTGCTGTTGCTATTGCAGGCTACCAAAGTTGTAGCTGCTATTGCTAAGCCGAGAATTATATTTTTCATTTTAATATTATTTAGTTAGTGAAGACTGAATATTTAAAATTTATTGTTCCGCTATTGCCCGTTTTATTATTTTGTGTTGTTACCTTTTCCATATCATTCTTACATCAATTTTTATAACCTCTTCTGTGGTTTTGCGTCCGGTATTTAGTTTTTGACATTGCTATTGGATTTTTTATCGCCAGGCATATCCATTCCCGGCATCGTGGAGGTTTTTCCACCTGCAGGATTCATCATACTCGGCTTACCTTCAAGCTGGGCTGCGGCATCAACACTGAATGTCCCGCTGGTAACAATTTCCTCGCCTTCGGAGAGTCCATTCATTATGACATAGCTTTCACCTAGCATGGGACCAAGTTCAACTTCACGGATCTTAAAAACAGGTTCTTCTGAATCCGGTTGTTTTACATACACAACAGAACGCTTGCCGGTCCATAAGACTGCAGATTTTGGTATGACAACATTGTTACTGAATTCGGCAAGTGTAGAAGAGACAATTCCTGTAGCAAACATTTCAGGCTTAAGCTTTCCGGATTGATTTCCTGTTTCGACCCTTACTTTTGCAACTCTTGTAACAGGGTCAATAACAGGATCTATAAATATTATTTTGCCTGTATAATCTATCCCAGGTAATGCCTGAAGGGTGAATGAAATTTTTTCTCCTTTGCGAAGGAATTGCAGATCACTTTCATAAGCGTCAAACATGACCCATACATTCGAAAGGTCAGCAATTTCAAATAAGACTGTGCCCTGTGAGACATGATCGCCGGTGTTAACCCGGCGGGCAGTCACTGTGCCCGAAGTATTTGATACGACCTCAAAATTATTCCGGATAACTCCTGAATTTTCTATAGCTGCGATCTGATTATCTGTAAGTTTCCATTGAAGAAGCTTTTCTTTGGAAGCTTCGTATAATTCAGGTTGTAATTGTTTTGTTTTAACTGTTTCCAATAACTCCTGCTGAGCAGTAATCAGTTCAGGTGAATATATTTCCGCAAGGACCTGACCTTTTACAACCGTTTCCCCTGTAAAATTTACGGACAGTCTTTCGATACGTCCAGGAACATGGGCTGTCTGACTCTGGAACAATCTTTCATCAGCCTGTATTTTACCATAAAGACGCACCTCTTTAACCGGTTTTTGTTTCGTCGCTACAGAGGTAAGAACATTAGCCAGTTCTGAAGCCTCTTTACTCAGATGCACTGCAGCAGGGTCAATAGAGGTGATGCTGTTCTGGACGAGCGGGATTAAATCCATTCCGCAGATGGGGCATTTGCCAGGCTCGGACATTCGTATCTGCGGATGCATTGCACATGTCCAGATAGTGGTCTTAACCGTTTCTGAAAGTTGATCTGACTTCTTTTCGCTTTTTCGTGAGGAATGAAAGAACAACCAGCCGATAAAAATGCCAGCTATCAGTAAAAGACTATACTTCACATATTTATTCGAAAATATTTTAATTTTTGTTATTTTTTTCATTGTTTTTTCAGATTTACTTTATTTATGAAGATGCCATTAATCTTTTTAACCATGCAATCGCAGTGTTGAAATCGGCCACAGCTTCGACCTGGTTGAGCTCATAATCGAGTGTCTGCTGGCTGATACGCAGAACATCGGTCAACCCTGCAGATGAAGTAGAAAAGTTTTTCAGCATAAGTTCAAGAGATTTCGATGCCAGTTGATACTGATTATCATATAGTTTTACCCGGCGCTGTGCATCCTGATACAATTGAACTGCCTGATAATACTCTGCTTGTAAAGAGTTGGACGTAGCCTGATAATTTTGCGATGTGGCTGTCTTCAACAATTCGGCCTCGTTTATCATTGCATTATATTTCTTTCTGTAAATTGGTAGAGTAACAGTTACCATTGGCATTATCATATCTTTACCATTCATGGGTGATGTTGACATTTCGCTTTTACTGATAAGAGAATAATTCAGACCTAATCCTACCATCGGGTAACCCATACGTGTAACCATTTTTTTGCGGGCTTCAATGGATTGCTTTTCGTAATCCAGCATACCCAGCATAGGGTTGTTTGCCAGCATGCTATCCGAAACGGCTATCAAGGATAATTTAAGCGAATCCACCGCTATATTTTCATAAGTGAAAACAGGAGAACCAACAAGTCTGTTCAGATAGGTATTAAACTGTGCCATAATAGTGTTTCGCTGGTTTTTCAGAAACGCAATATTATTTTCAAGGTCACCGGCTTCTATCTGGATCCTGTAGATATCTGCCAGTCCTGAACTGCCTGAAGATGAGCCCATAGAACTTGTTTGCATTGATGAAGAAGTCTGATTTGATCCTGCAGAACCGGCATTACCTTGTCCGGAACCCATGGTTTGCATACCAGAAGAACCGGTACTGGTTACCTGAGTGGATGCAGAAGGTATTGCTGCATTTGAAGATGTTGTTCCGGAGCTTTCTGATGGCGCTGACTTAAATCTTACCAGGGCAAGACGTTCTATTATTTTAAGAATCTCAACATTCTTTTCCGAGATACTAATATCCTTTTGAATTTTATACAATTCGTACCAGGTACGTTGAACATCATAAAAAACCTGCAATTTTGCATCGCGGAAAAGTTCAAATTTTGCATTTGCCATCAGGCTCATTTCATCTTTGGCATATTTAAGAACCCCAAACCAGGGAAACATTTGCATCAACCTGATATCGGCTACCTGGTTACCGCTGACAAGTTCCATGGGTTTAAGAAATACACCAAGGCTTAATTGCGGATCGGACAAACTGCCGACCTGTGGAATTTTTTGCAAAGCTGCCTGATACTCGGTTAATTTTTGCAAAACTCCGGGATTATTTTTAGCTGCGATTTCAAGATATCTGAGAAGCGAATCAGGATACTGCTGGCTGCTGGCAACAATCCAACTACCCACTGCAAAAATTGTTATAAGAGTTTTTTTATATGCTGTTGTTTCCATCTTCAATTTGATTATTTATTGTTTGAACGGCGACAATATTCTTATGGCTGACAGCCCCTTCTCTCCACATTGCCTGAAACAATGGAACAACAAAAATTGTCATTACCTGTATTATCATTCCTCCGAACATTGGAATTGCCATAGGAACCATTATATCAGCTCCTTTTCCTGTGGATGAAAGTACAGGAAGCAAAGCAATTACAGCAACAGCTGTAGTCATCATTGCAGGACGTACACGCTTCTTCCCGGCCACGACAACTGCCTCACGTACATCATGTACAGTTGCTGGTTTTTTATCCTCGAATACCTGGTGAATATAGGTGCCCATTATTACCCCATCGTTAGTTGCGATACCAAAAAGGGCAATGAATCCAACCCACACAGCCACACTCAGGTTAATAGTGTGCATCTGGAACATGTCGCGAAGGTTAATACCGGCAACAGAAAAATTCATAAACCAATCCTGCCCATATAGCCAGAGCATTATAAACCCACCTGAGAATGCGACAAAAACACCGGAGAAGTGAATAAATGATGCAGTTACGGTGCGGAATTGAAAATACAGTAAAAGCAAAATTATAATTAAGCTTATTGGAACAACTATAGCCAGTCTTTTTGTAGCACGAAGCTGATGTTCATAATTCCCGGCAAATTTATAAGTGACTCCTGCCGGTAACCCAATTGAACCCGATCCAAGTTTTTGTTTTAATATTTTATCGGCTTCCTGTACTACATCAACCTCGGCTTTGCTCTCGATCTTATCGAAAATGACATAACCTACAAGGAAAGTGTTTTCACTTCTTATCATCTGTGCACCGCGTGTATAGTCAATATCAGCAATTTCACCAAGAGGTATCTGGACACCATTCATTGCAGGGACCAGGATGCGTTTTATGTCCTCGGGATTATCACGCAATTCACGCGCATATCTTACTCTTAACGGAAACCGTTCACGACCTTCCACTGATGTTGAAAGTGTCATTCCTCCTATAGCCACCTGCAATATTTCCTGGACATCAGTGACTGTCATGCCATAACGGGCCATCGCTTCCCGGTTAAGCCTGATCTCGAGATAAGGAGCACCAACTGCACGATCGTAGAAAACTGCGGAGGCTTTAACAGAAGGTACATCTCTTAATGCTT
>JBGOZX010000004.1:0-68880 GCA_041480425.1 Bacteroidia bacterium | reverse complement strand
GCCTTTAATGTGGGAAAGTTCAAGATGACAATGACAATTTACAAATCCCGGAATTATAATACCATTATGGAATTCAACAGAATTCTTTTCCTTCAGGTCTCCGCCAGTATCCTCAATACTTATTATTGTACCGTCATTCTCAGTAGTTATTATCCCTCTTTTTAAAGCCGGCCCTGTATTTGTAAAAACATACTGTGCTGAATAGTGTTTCATTATTCAATCGGGCTGCGGTAAAGTGCGATCTTTTCAATCCTCATATGTTTTACCAGATCAGCAGGTTGGTTTTCATAATCGATGAACCAGCCTTTAAGGCTTACAGGAATCGGACCTTTCAGAACTTTTAAAATGCTGTAAGTATGTCTGTGTCCGTCTTTGATGAAAACAATTGTTGAAAAGTAATTTCTATTTCCGGATTCGGTACTGTCGGGATGGTAGAAAAATGCCCCGATACGAGGATTAACCGTCTGATCATCAGGATAAATGGTAAGGGTGAACTTTATGGTGTATATTCCGGTATTCAATATCGGGATATCGAACCAGGCAGAATCGTTGCCTGATGGATCAGGAAACGAGTAATATGTTTCTCCTGGCCAGAGATTTACTTCTACAGGTCGCATGACAGGAATTTCTTTTTCGACTCTTGATTCCATAACACTTAAACCACCGAGCACCTTGTCGTAGATTTCAATAAGCTTTTTAGGCCGTTGTATAAAATAAAATCTCATTGTCCGGTCCATCTGCTCCTTAGTATATCCATATTTTTTAAAAATATCTATATAGGTTGATAGTGTGTCGCCTTTTGAGTAGATGTAACGGATTTTAGGAAGGGATAGCAATCCGTCGGCTATATGGACTTCGGTGAGGATTGAAATCAAATCCTTTTCAGGAATAATATCTTTGTGCTCCGCTTTATTTTTCCGGCTTGAACATGAACCGGAAATTATTGAAAAAAGAACCAGTATCAGGATAGAATATCGGATCATATTATTTTATTATTACTGTTGAACTTCATTCCTGTTAAGATATTTTTTTGTAAGAAACCTCACGGGGTACCATGCTGCCCAGTATCCAATTAGAAGAACTGTTGCCGGGACCAGGATAAAATCTTTTATCTTCATTACAACCGGATAAGCATCCATTATCAGCGAGTCGCTCTGAAGTCTGACAAATCCATATGTCTGTTGTAGCCAGCATATCAGAAAACCAAGAAGTATTCCGGCAAATGCACCGATTATTGAAATCAGCCATCCTTCAAAAATAAAAATCTTCCTGATCAGATTGTTATCTGCCCCAAGACTTTTCAATATTTCAATATCCCGTTCCTTTTCAATAATCAGCATTGTGAGGGAGCCGATAATATTGAAAGAAGCAATAATCAGGATGAGTGTAAGAATAAGATAGATTGCTAATCTTTCGGAGCGCATCACCTTATAGAATATCTCCTGTTGTTCGTACTTATTCTGAACGATGAAACCCTTTCCGAATAATTTTACAACATTTTTCTGGATGGCTGCCTCGTCATCCTGGTTTTTAAATTTGATTTCGATAGAGCTCACTTCTTTTTTATATTCAAGCAGTTCACGGGCAAAATCGATTGGGATAAAAACATACTTTGAATCATATTCCTGCTCGACCTGGTAAATACCTGAAGGGAAGATGAATCTTCTGACAAATGCATTTTCGGGATTAAGATTGGAGCTTCCGGTCCTTCTTGGAACATATATATTAAGCGGTGTAACAAAGTTAATTCTTAATCCGAGAGAATTGGCAATACCTATCCCGGGTATGGCATAGGGCCTTCCCTGATCACCCCTCAGAATGAAATCACCATCCCACATTGAACTGTCGATACCTGTAACCTTACTATAATTATCATCAACACCTTTAATTGTCGCAATAATTTGTCTGTCACCATATTTAAGAAGGGCATTTTCCTCGATGCAAAGTGCATAACAGGATATTCCTTCAGTATTTCCAAGGAGAGTCAGTCTGGTTGAATCAGGTACAAAGGTTTTTCCCAATGTTGCAGTTATTCTAAGGTCAGGGTCGAATGTATTAAAGATTGAGCGGACCAGTGTTTCAAGTCCGTTAAAAACAGATAATACAATTATCAGAGCCATTGTACCTACCGCAACACCTGCAACAGATACTGCGGAAATGACGTTTATGGCATTCCTGGATTTCTTTGCGAAAAGATACCTTTTTGCTATATATATCGAAAGCTTCAACTTTTTTACTTTCTTGCTGATACCAGTAATCCGGTTCCTGATTTATTGGTTAAACAAATATCAAAAGTGTTAAGTAATACCGAAACAGGGAAAAAAATCAAATAATAAAATGGCAGTATAATAAAAAATGCTTTGGAAATGTTCAGCATTTTTATCGGATATTTCATTGATAAACGCCAGGATATGGTCCCTGGTTTTCCATAGGTATAGGCTGCCTTAATTTCCTTAAATCCTGCACGTGAAAGTTTATCTGAAATCTCTTCACTACCATAGCCGTCTCTGACATGTTCATCGATAAATGAGTGTTCTTCCTCATTATGGACATCGGAGCCGCCTTTGTCGGAAGGTGTTGAAATCAGGATTATACCGTTAGATCTCATTGCCTTATAGAAATTGCGAAAAACCTGTTCATCTTCACTGATATGCTCCATCACGTCGACCGATAAGATAATGTCATAGCAGTTCACGTCAGCAAGTTTTGTGAGATCGGCTGTTTCAAAGCTCACCCGGTCCGAGAGGCCGGCAGCTTTAAAAAAACTGTCACATTCTTCTATATGTTCATGATTGAT
Organism: Bacteroidia bacterium; assembly: GCA_041480425.1. Lineage (GTDB taxonomy): Bacteria > Bacteroidota > Bacteroidia > Bacteroidales > VadinHA17 > LD21. Next base: position 66,083 of record JBGOZX010000004.1, on the reverse strand, counting down.
ATCCAATGCTTTGATCTTCCATTTACGGTTCATCCTGCTCATTCTCCAGGTGTACTGACCAAATCCTGATCCGGCATCCAGGACTGAGGTCTTACCCGGAAACTGCCTCACAATTTTCCTTAGAGCTTTTCTGACATACCAGGTGCGAAGCAGCAAAAGATCGAGAAGAAAATATAGGGTTTTTCTCATGAACAACGGGCCTTTAAAGAACAAACCCAAAGATCTTTTGATCGGATCGTATTGCATCTGTTTCAGGATTTCAACAGCTTGTCAATTTTTTCAATATAGTCTAGACTGTCATCGATATAGAAAGAGATATCTGGTACAATACGAAGCTGTGACCTGACTTTCTGTCCCATTTCGAATCTGATCCTAGTTGAATGGTCCTGTATTGACTTCAGGATAACATCCTGATCAGTTGAAGGGAAGATACTAATATAAGCTTTGGCAAAGGAAAGGTCAGGACTGACCCTGACTTTTGTGATTGAAACCATTTTTCCGGGTGCTACTTCACCTCCTTTTTTAAGAAATATCTCGGCCAGTTCTTTCTGGATCAGTCGGGATACTTTTTTCTGTCTTGTCGATTCCATGGCCTTTGGTATTTTGACCTGGCAAAGGTACGATTTTCCGGCAAATACTTTTTTATCGGTTACCCCTTTCATTTAATCTTAACTCATCCACCCTGCCTCCTTTTCTTAAACCCTGCCTGCCGGCAGGCAGGAATAAGAGAAGAAGGAGTATGCATCAGAAATATAATTAGTTACACCCTTCCCTTATTTTTAAGGGAAGGGTCGGGGACGGGTTAAGATTTAAAAGGGAAATACTTAAAGATTAGAGGTAAATTAATACTTTTGATACAACACCTAAACATCTTGCAGAGAGTTAATAGCCCCCTTTAAGGGGTTGGGGGTTTAGAAAAAAGGATTAGATTTGCGGGGAATTTTATTGAAGAGTACAATGGAAACGGTAGTAAGCGGTATAAGATCAACTGGTAACCTGCACCTGGGAAATTATTTTGGCGCGATAAAGAACTTTCTTAAGATGCAGAAAGAGAATAATTGTTTTTTCTTTATTGCCGATTATCATTCCCTTACAACTCATCCAAAGCCTGATGATCTTCATGGAAATATCAAACAGGTTCTTGCAGAATATCTTGCATGTGGTATCGATCCTGAAATTGCAACGGTCTTTATTCAGAGTGATGTGCCTGAAGTAACCGAGTTATATCTGCTGTTAAACATGAATGCCTATGTAGGAGAACTTGAGAGGACAACCTCTTTTAAGGAAAAGATCAGGAATCAACCGGATAATATAAATGCCGGACTTTTAACTTACCCGGTACTTATGGCTGCAGATATAATTATTCATAAGGCAAATAAAGTGCCGGTGGGAAAGGACCAGGAACAGCATCTGGAGATGACAAGAAGATTTGCCAGAAGGTTCAATATGATGTATGAGGTAAACTATTTTCCTGAACCTGATGCATATAATTTCGGAAAGCGACTTGTTAAAATACCTGGTCTCGATGGTACAGGCAAAATGGGGAAGAGTGAAGGAAACGGGATCTTTCTTTCCGACACACCACAGGAGATCAGAAAAAAGGTGATGAGAGCTGTAACAGATACAGGACCAACAACACCAGGCCAGGAACCATCGGAACCTGTCAGGAACCTCTTTACTATAATGAAGGTTGTATCAGATCCGGCAACTGTTAAATATTTCACAGATAAGCACGCTTCATGCGAGATTCGTTACGGCGACCTTAAAAAACAACTGGCAGAGGATATTATAAAAGTAACCGATCCAATCAGGAACAGAATTAATAATATTCTGGCAGATAATAAATATCTGGCAAAAGTTGTCAATGAAGGCGGGGAAAAAGCCAGGGAAAGTGCTTCAAAAACCATCAGGGAAGTACGGGAAATAATAGGCTATAAGTCGTTCTGACACATAAATAAAAGCCAGGCTTTTGACCTGGCTGTACTTGAAGGATCAAGTATATGTTTGAGATTGCCTGTGTAATTATATATGATCAAATTGTGTGCCAAATGTTATCCTTTTTGTAACTTGCATAACAGGAATCACTTTTCTGTACTACGAAGTTTAACAAATTCTTCTTATGAAAAAGTCAGTTTCAATCAGTCAGAATAGAATTCTGAAAAGGGATTTATCAAACATCTCCAGGCGGAATTTTCTTTCATCATGTGGCGCTTGTGCAGCTTGTGCAACTTTAGCTCCTTTATCTTTTCTTAGTCCATCTGCAGTGACGGGGAATAAAAAGAATAAAATGAGAATCCGCATTATTTACTCTCTTCACGGAGAAGTTCAGGCACAACCCGATTGGCCGAATGTTGGATTTGACTTCAGGTTAGCAATGGAGAGAATTAACAGAACTCTGATAAAAAACTTTAGTGATATTGATTTTATTCCGACTCTCGCTAAGGGACCTGAGGATGCAGAAAAAATAATTCAGCTTGATAAATTAGAGACTATCGATGGATATATTGTTTATCAGATGAATTGCTGGAACAGGGTTGTCCAGAATATAGTTAAAACTGGCAAACCTGTCCTGTATGCTGATTTTCAGTATGGTGGTAGCGGAGGATTTCTAACTTACAATTCATCCTTTTTAAACGGGAATTATCCTAATGTCGGATTTGTTGCATCTTCGCGAATGGATGATCTGCTGGCTGCTGTGAAATGTTTCAAAAAAGTGGAGAAAAGCGGATCAATATCAGAATTTGCCGAAGCCACAACCAGTGTCCGCACCCGGTTGACTCCGGCACCTGGAAGATATAACCTGCTTACTAACACTTTAAATATCTTATCTTCAGATGAATGCATCTATAGGCTTAAAAAGTCTAAAATACTGGCTGTAAGAGATCAGAAATCCCTTGTTGCTGCACCTGTCCTTGGAATACCTCTGGAATATATCCCTTTTTCAGAAGTTAATGCAGCATGGAGCGACTCAGATAAAGATGAAGCAAAAAGTATTGCTGAAAAATGGCAAAAAACAGCAGAAGATGTTATTAATGTTCCTTTTGAAACATTGGAAACTTCTGCTTCAATGTACCTGGGAATGAAGAGTGTGCTGGAGAATCATGAAGCTAATGCGATTACAATAAATTGTCTGGGAGGATTTTATGGAGGGTATATCCATGCTTATCCCTGCCTGGGATTTCACGAATTATGCAATGAAGGACTCGTTGGCGGATGTGAGTGTGATGTACGGTCTGCTGCCACAATGCTTGCATTTTCAACTTTAACAAATGGCAGACCCGGTTTCATTTCGGATCCTGTAATAGACACTTCCAGACGACAGATCATCTATGCTCATTGTGTAGCCTCAAATAAGGTTTTCGGACCGCAGGGTCAATCCAATCCTTTCAATATAATGACCCATTCAGAAGACAGGCAGGGAGCTTCAGTACAATCAATTCTTCCTGTAAATTATCTGACTACAACACTGGAAATTCATATTGACAGAAAAGAAATATTATTTCATCAGGCAGTTGCTGTTGGTAACGATCCCGACGACAGGGCATGCAGGACCAAGTTGTGTGCTGAGCCAATAGGAGATATTGAAAAGCTATTCACAATGTGGGATAGATGGGGTTGGCACAGAGTAACGTTTTATGGAGACCTGCGTGAACCTCTTCGTTCTTTTGCCGATGCAGCAGGATATAAAGTTATTGAGGAAGCATAAAAAATCAAACTACAATCCTTAACGAAATAATAAAATTCCTTCCGGGAGCAACAATCCCGGATGAATTTGGTCTGTCTGATCTCATCATAACTCAGACATATGCGTTCATAAGTAAAATGCTGAAAAACAGATAATAATTGTAAAAATAAGTGCAAGTATGGTGCTTTTCATTTCAGGTAATAAAACGAATTATAAAAATAAATAAATTTTTTTCATACAACCTGGATGACAATGTGTTATTAAACAGGTGCTTAAATAATCCTGTATTGATCATTTGTACAGCAGGGATTACCTTTAATTTCTTAATTTTGAAAATCATCAGTTATTTTTGATTTGATGGTAGGAAAACGCATCGCAATTATATCACTGGTTATCCTGGTTTCAGGTCTGGCTTTGCTTGGATATTTTCTCCAGCAGAGCAGGAAGAATTTGTTTACCGATCCATACAAAGCAATTACACCGGATGCATGCATTGTTGTTGAAACGATAGATCTTCAGAGTCTTGTAAATTCATTAACGGCCGGGAAAGGACTTTTTGCTGAGGTCGAAAAAGTAAAGGAGTTCGATAGCTTTAACAGGAAGCTGAAATACCTTGCTGATCAGCTTAATAAACCTGGCTATAAGAAGTTCCTGCATGAAGGGATCGCGATTATAGCTTTTCATCCCTCAGAAAAAGGAAAATTACTGCCTCTTCTTTCGATGACAGTACCTGCTGAAATGAGTTTCCGGCAACTGAAAGAGGCTATTCAGATGTCGGGTATTAAAGAGATAGATGAACAAAGGATTAACGGAAAGAAAACGCTTATTCTCCCATTTAACCTGAATAACAGAAAAGATACGGTATTCATTTCCATCATTTCAGGTTTAATGGTTTCCAGCACTTCAAGGGAACTGGTTAAAAAAGCTCAGTTGCAGATAAACATTGGTACCGATATTAGAAGTATCCGGGGCTTTTCAAGGATTCTTCTTACGTCGGGTAAGAATGAAGATAAAATATTTGTGGTTTTCAATAACCTCTCGAAAGTTGTCAGATCTTTTCTTGGAGCAGGCGCTTTGGGAATGGAAGGCAAAATTACAAAGCTTGCCGGTAGTGCAGGGGGGGATATTTATTTCAACGACGGGGGTTTGACTCTCAGCGGTTATACTGAAAGTAGTGATTCGTCAGAATTTCTGTACAGGTATAAATTTATTCAACCTGTGTCATTTCATACTTACAAGGTTCTCCCGTCTTCTACGGCTCTTTTTGAATCACTTGTGATGACAGAGGAAAGTCTGGGTAGAAAACCTGATCCTGCTGTTTCAGATGAAATTTACAATTTGGCAGTCAAACTTATACCCTATATTGGAGAAGAGATCACACGAGCGTATATGGATATAAAAAACAGACCGGTTAGTGAAAACTCCCTGGTTATTTATGAATTAAAAAACCGGGTTCAGTGTGAACAGATCTTTCTCGCGAGTTTCAATAAACAAACATCGATCAACTATTTTCAACCTGACGATCAGACAAAAATACCTGTTTACCTTACTAATAATAAAGGACTTATCTCTATCCTGATCCCAGGTTTTGCCCCGGGATTTAATGATTCATATTTTGCTTTTTATGACAATTTTATGATAACCGGCAATTCGTATATCACAATTTCCCGTCTCTTATACGATAATATGCTCAACAAGACTCTTGCAAATGATCTTAGATACCGTGAATTTGAAGGAATGTTGCCAAGTCGTGCCGGATATATATTCTACTGTATTCCGTCACATATTATCGATTTCCTTGCAGGGTACTTTAATGAAGATATAATCACAGGGCTCAGATCGAATAAAAATTCGCTGAATAAAATCCAATCCGCCGGCTATCAGTTTGCATCAATAAATGGGATGATATACAACAGCCTGTCGATAAGGTACCAGGATGAAGTAAGGGAGGAGTCCACTACTGAGTGGGAAACTTTGCTCGACACAACAGCAGGCATAAAACCTTTCTTTTTTACAAATCATATTACCGGTGCTAAGGAGATTTTTATACAGGACATAAAAAACAATGCTTATCTTATAAATGCAGCCGGTCGGGTTCTTTGGAAAGTACCGTTGAAAGAAAGAATAATTGGCAGTGTTTATATGACAGACTATTTCAAAAACGGGAAATATCAGTTGTTGTTTTCAGGCAAAAATAACATTCATTTGCTTGACCGGAATGGAAATTATGTTGAGAGGTACCCCATCAGACTCAGATCGCCTGCAACAAACTCCCTTGCCCTTTTTGATTATGACAACAACCGCACTTACAGGCTGATTATTGCCGGAGAAGATAAATTGGTTTATGCTTACGATAAAACCGGAAGTGTTGTAAAGGGCTGGAAACCATTCAGGACTGCAGGGTATGTGAGTGCTGAAGCAAGCTTTTTCAGAGTTTCGGGGAAAGATTATATTATTGTTGCAGATGAAGCATCGGTCTATTTTCTTGATCGTTCAGGTAATGTCAGACTCAACCTTAAGGAGGCCGTGACCAAATCAAAGGGATCCAGTCTCCGGTTAACTCCGGGATCTGAACCTGCATTAGTCTGCACTTCGCCTGATGGCACGATTCAGAATATTTTTTTCGACGGAAGTGTGAAGAAATTCAGCTTAAGGAAGTTTTCCGTTGACCATTCATTTGATTTTTTTGATGTAGATAGCGATGGATTTGGTGAATATATTTTTATTGATAAAGGTGTCTTGTATCTTTATGATCATAACAGAGGCGAAATGTTCACAAGGAAGTTCAGTTCCGATGAACTTGGAGGGCCGATTGATTTTATTTTTTCAGCTTCAGACAGAAAAATAGGAGTATTTGATATTAACAAAAAACAGATATATCTGGTAGATAAGAAGGGGGAAATAATGAACGGATTTCCATTAAGGGGAGCATCGATGTTTTCAATAGGGAAATTGTCGGATAAAAACGATTGGAACCTTATTGTCGGCGGAACAGACAAATTTTTGTATAATTATAAACTGGACACGGAGATTAAATAAAAAAATATGATTTTGTTTATTCGTTTTGTATTAGTCTGTACCATAATATATCTGATCATCCGGTCGTTTGCCAGGTACTTTGAAGAACAACAGAAAACCCCACCCGGAAATCATGAACAAGACAATAAGAATGTAAGAAAAACGAGGGGAGTTTCAAAGGAGATAGGTGAATATGTTGATTACGAAGATGTTGATAAATAATTGAGTTTTACTTTCCTGATGATCTGATTTGCTTTGCCAGAGCATTTGCAAAAACAAATTCATTAAGAGTTTGACAATCAGAATGGAGAATCTCATCTTTACTGCCTTCCCAGCATTTAACCCCATCGCTTATAAATAAAATTTTCTCTCCTATCTTCATTACTGAGTTCATATCGTGAGTATTTACAATAGTTGTCATTGAATACTCCTCAGTAAGCTCTTTTATGAGTTCGTCAATAAGAATTGTAGTTATCGGGTCGAGACCTGAATTAGGTTCATCGCAGAAGAGGTACTTGGGATTCAGGGAAATAGCCCTTGCAATTGCAACTCTTTTTTTCATGCCGCCTGATAATTCTGATGGGACCAGCTTATTGGCATTAATTATGTTAACCCGGTTAAGGCAAAAATTGACACGGTCGTCTTTTTCGGCAGGACTTTTATCGGTGAACATATCGAGAGGGAATCTCACATTCTGTTCAACAGTAAGTGAATCGAAAAGTGCACTCCCCTGGAAGAGCATTCCAATCTCCTTTCTGATCTCTTTTTTTTCGACAAAATTCAGCTTGTTGAACAATATATCATCGTACCAGATTTCTCCGCTGTTAATTTCGTGAAGCCCGACAATCGATTTCAGCAACACTGTCTTACCCGATCCGCTTCTCCCGATTATCAGATTTGTCTTTCCAGGCTCGAATGTCACTGAGATATTATTCAAAACAACCTGACCATTGAAGGACTTATCTAAATTTTTGATCTCTATCATGAAAGCAGGAGTTGGGTGAGTATAACATTGAAAAGCAGGATAAGAACGCTGCTGAACACGACTGCTTTTGTGCTTGCACGTCCAACCTCAAGTGATCCGCCTTCAACATAATATCCCTGGAAGGCTGAAACACTGGCTATTATGAACGCAAAAAACAGGGTCTTGATCAGGGAATATGTTATATAATAAGGTATAAATGCATATTGAATTCCATAAATAAAATCTTCAGAAGTAACTACCCCTGCCATTGTTCCTGCTATCCATCCTCCGAATATTCCGACTATAATGCTGATCAGCGTCAGGAACGGATTGAAAATAAGAGTTGCAATTATTTTAGGAAGAATCAGATATGATGCAGAGTTGACTCCCATTATTTCAAGAGCATCAATCTGTTCAGTAACCCTCATTGTACCGATTTCTGAAGCAATGTTCGATCCGACTTTACCTGCCAGGATAAGTGCAGCAACAGAGGAAGAGAATTCCAGGATAATAGAATCGCGACAGCCCAGCCCGATCAGATATGTCGGATAAATGGGATTTTCGGTGTTGTATGCAGTTTGCAGCGTAATTACAGCTCCCATAAAAAAGGAAATAATTGTGATTATCCCGACTGAGTTAAGACCGAGATATACAAATTCACGCATAGTCTGCTTGTAATAAATAACAGGTTTTTCCGGTTTGGAAAAAACCTTTTTCAGAAGTATGAAGTAGCGTCCGACCTGTGTTAAAAACCTAAACATGTGAAAATTTTAACAGATGTTAAAAATACAAATATTTACGGTATTTCCCTCACACTGGTTTTAAACAGGAATGGACAAAATAATTATATATTTGCAATAAATTAATCGTTATAAATATTTCTCTTATGGACAGCAGGTATGTTATTATCATGGCGGGTGGAGTAGGAAGTCGTTTCTGGCCATTAAGCCGTCGTGAAAAACCAAAACAATTCCTTGATATACTTGGTAAAGGGGAAACTCTTTTACAGCAAACCTACCGGCGGTTTCTGTCAACATGTAAGAAGGAGAATGTTTTTGTCGTCACAAGTGCGGAACATAAAAATATTGTAATAGAGCAATTGGATATAAATCCGGATAATGTCCTTGCTGAACCTTTCCGGCGCAATACTGCGCCTTGTCTGGCATATGGGACATTCAGGATACTGAAGGAAAATCCGGATGCCGTAATAGCAGTTACTCCGGCTGATCATCTTATTATAAAAGAGGATAAATTTTGTGAGGTATTGCAGAAGAGCTTTGATTTTGCTGAAAAGAATGATGCACTGATTACCCTTGGTATTAAACCAGATAGGCCGGAAACTGGTTACGGATATATTCAGGCTGATCAGAAAAAACCTGTTAAAGGGTATAATAACCTTTTGAAAGTCAAGACATTCACTGAAAAGCCTGACCTTGAGCTGGCAAAAGTATTTCTTGAAAGCGGAGATTTTTACTGGAACTCCGGCATCTTTATCTGGAATATTAAATCAATTATGGCGGCATTTGAAAAGCATCTGCCTGATATGTATTCTGCATTTGATGAGGGGAGGAATATTTTTGGAACCAGGCAGGAGAATAAATTCATCGGGAAAACGTACACAGTATGCCGGAGTATTTCTATAGATTATGGAATTATGGAAAAAGCAGACAATGTGTATGTTATGTGCACTGACATAGGATGGTCGGACCTTGGAACGTGGAGTTCCCTGTATGAGCATTCTGAAGTTGATAAAAGAGGAAATGCTATGGTCAGAGGTGAAATCTTCTCGTACGACAGCAAAGGGAATATTTTTAATATTTCTCCGGGTAAGATTGCAGTCGTTCAGGGACTTAAAGATTACATTGTTGTGGAATCAGATGATGTTCTTCTGATCGTCAAGAAAGAGGAAGAGCAGAATATCAAGAATTATCTTGAAGATGTTAAAAAAGATTCAAAGGAAAAGTATATGTAAAAATCTTTGCTCGTAAGGTTTGTATTTTAGTGGACAATATGACATAAAGACATTAAGACAAAAAAAAGAGGTTGTCGAAAAACAACCTCTTTTTTTAGACATTTTCTATTAGTATTCCCAAAGATCATGTTCAAAATTGAAAAGTTCAGTTTTGATGCGTTCAGCTTCAAAAAGGGTATATTTTCCAACTGTATAGTCATTGATCTGACGGTCGTCGTAGACGTTTGATTCACCGAAAATAACGCTTCCGAATCTTCTCTGCATGAAAAGATCATCGAACGACATTCTTTGTGCATCATTATTAGCGACAAATGCTTCATTTTTCGCAAGAATATCACGGATATCATCATACCTGATCCAGAACAATGGTTTTCTGAGTGCTCTGCCCATCTGCTGATCAAATCCCATCCAGTATGGTTCTATACCAATGATCCTGACATCGAGTTTTGATAACTTCTTGTCGAAATACCACTCTTCATAAACCAGCAGCTGTTTTACCTCTTCGGGTTTGGCCTGTTCAGTTATTGTAGTGTCCCTGGTAGCTCCTTCTGCATTTATCTGTATTGACTGAAGCTTAGTTGTAGCTCCCATATTAGTCTCAATTTCCCCGTACGTTGTCGGGATATTGGAATCCAGGGGAGAAAAAGCTGTAAGTCTTCCTGCCTGAATCTCCTCAAGTAAAATCCTGATGAAACTCTTTCTGCCATCCTGCATAGTCTTGAGAGGATAATACAAAGGTTGATTAATCTTTTCCCTCAGATCAATAAGGCGCCAGACCCTTTTCGACCAGATCACATCAGCTTCTCTGAGATATGGATAGTTTATCTTCTTATTATCCGGAATTGATTTCTGGTAAATATCGCCAAACGATTGGGCATTTGCTATGCCAGCAATTGCAAAGACGATAATTCCAAAAAAGATTTTCTTATTCATTGTCGTACAGTTTTTAAAACTAATCTATCTTTAATATTATCGGGTTCAGGTCCAATGTCCTGCCATCAGGCCCCAATGCTTTAATATCTTTAATGAACAGATTCTTGCCTCTGGCAAGTCTGTTGATAAGGTCTTTTTGTTTAGTAGTAAGTGAACTGCCAGTACTTATTTCTTCAAAGTCGCCCCTGTTATCGGTATAAAGTACAGTGAATCCTGTTACTTTATAAACGAGGTCAAAATCGAAATCAGGTTGAGTGGCATATACACCCGTTTGGGCAGCAGCAGTATTTTTAGGTACGGATCCGGTACTTTTCCCGGCAAAAACAGCTACCGGAGGTGGAATTGGTTTAACCCTGAACTCAACGGGAGGATATGTTGTTGGTTTACCACTTGCATCTGCAGAAACAATTATCTGAACATTTTGACCGACAGCATTTGGTTTAATAGCCCAGTTGCCTCTAAAGAGAACTCCTTTTGAGTTTCTAACTTTCTCGGTTGTAAAAGAACCGTTGACAACCCTGATCTTAATTTTATCAGGGCTGACCCCCGGAACAGAAACATCGATAGGATTGGGAATTCCCTTATACATTACATTCATTGCTGTAGCCGAAACAACTACATTTGGTTCACCTACGGTGTAAGAAGCATCGAAATTATAAGTTTTTGTTGTCCCGCCGGGTGCTTTCAGGGAAATAATACCTCCCCATTTCTTAGGTCCTGTTGAGGAAGCACGTACCCTGTAAATACCTCTTCCTGATTCATCATTTGGAAGGATGTTGCCATTTACAGTAACTTCCGGCAATTGAGTTGTATCAGCAGCTGAAATAAAGACCCTTGCTTCATAATCACTTCCAAGAGTCACATAATTTGAGTTGGGGATAACGATTGGCACCAGCTTGTTAAGTTTGAACGCAGCAGCGTCTATCTGAGAATAAAGGTAATTGAGTAATTCTGTTTCACCGTTTCTGACATCAAGCTGCATCTTGGAAAGGATAGTGATAACGGCTACCAGAGGCAAAGTCTGAAAAGTCAGATTCTCCCAGGGGGCTGGTTGTCCACTTGCATCTTTGCCATCATCTGTATTGAGACTCTTTCGGAGGGCTTCTTCAGCTGTCGGATTTTTGCCGTCGAGGGTAGATATAAGAAACTCCCGGTAATCATTTACAAGAGCTTTAAGAGCGTTTGCCTTTCCGTTTTCGCTAGCACCGATAAGTATTGCAGAAGGAATGTTATTTTCATCAATTTTTTTGACTTCTTCAATGAATACTTCCCTGCCCTTAACTGCAGGTGTTTCCGGACCTTCTGCAGTCGTTATTATTTCAATCTTAAGATCCTGTATGTAATTGAAAATCTCATCAGCACGTAATTTTACTTCATAAGCGGATGTTTTATATTTCCCTGCTTTTGTTGGATTCTCTGCAGCTGCTCTGTCAAACTCTGCATAAATGAGATTATTTTTTAAAACATAGTTTGTAATTGTCTGAGTAAGACTTTTATCAACTTTTTTAAATGCTTCTACGGCTTCTTTTGACACGTTAAGTGCAAGCATGGCGGTAAGTATCAGGTACATCATACCGATCATCTTTTGCCGTGGAGATAGCCTTTCGTGAGCCATTTTTCAGGTATTTTAGTTTGGTAAATAAAATGTCACGTTATTTAACATTCATAGCAGCAAGCATATTCCCATAAACATTATTTAATGCTGACAGGTTATCGTTGAGTTTGGTAATCTGTTCGCGATATTTTTTGGCATCACCTGCTGATTCAGAAAGATCTTTCATTAAGCTTTGAACTCCTTTGTATAGTGCATCTGATTCTTTCACATGTTCATCTGCTCCTTTACGCTGAAGTTCATAAACTGCATTAAGAGCCGAAAGATTCTTGTTAAGTGATTCCAATTGCTGCTGATATGATTTACCACCTGTTTCAATTACCGAAAATTGTTCAGCCATATTACGGTAAGTAGAATTTGACTCATTTATTACTTTAGCTGAAGCCTGATATGTATCGGACAATTTCCCTAGTGATTCATTGGCGGAATGGATTGTGTTCATATACTTTGCAGAAGCAGCAGAAACATCTCCCATTACATTGATGTTGGATGTTGTTTCGCTTAGTTTTTTCATACCAACACCAAGCTTCTGAAAAAGATCAGGTGTGATATCTGCTTTTTCGAGCATCTCATCAAATTTTGAAAGAGCTACAGATCCTGCTCCACCTCCGCCTGAAATACCTCCCTGAAATCTTCCATCGTGGGATTTTAACATTCCGGTTTCATCTTCAGGAATTCCGGCAAGCTCGGGATAAACCAGAGTCCAGTCGACTTCTTCGTGCAAAGGCTCAAAAGCCGAGAAGAAAAAGATTATTGATTCTGTGATCAGACCCACACTAAGCATTAATCCTGCATATGACCAGTGCTGTATCTTAAATAACGCACCAATAATAACGATAGAAGCACCTATCCCATAAAGTTTGGCCATAAAACTCTTCCATCCACTGCTTTGTACTAATTCTGCTAGGCTCATATAACTGATTGTTTTTAAAGTTATTTCAATTATTGATTTACACCGATATAAGATCTGACATTCCGGAATCCAATGTATGATTTTGTGGAATCCTGGTATTCATAGTCCCTGGAGCTTGTCTGAAGGAAATATGCGATATCTTTCCAGGAGCCGCCTCTGATAACTTTGCGTTTCATTACCGGGGGATCCTGGGGAGTTGCATTATATTCATAGTTTGGATTAAGGTCATGCTGAAAGATGTAAGCTGAAGGGTGATATGCACAGAGTGTCCACTCAGCAACGTTGCCTGACATATCAAAAAGTCCGTATTCATTGGGTTCATATGAACCTACTTTTGCAGTATATACTGTTCCGTCATCGATATAGTTACCGCGTAATGGTTTGAAGTTGGCCAGGAAGCATCCCTGGTAGTTACGCGTATAGGGTCCGCCCCATGGGTACATAGAAAGGTCGAGTCCTCCTCTTGCGGCATATTCCCATTCCGTTTCAAGCGGTAACCTGTATGCCTGCACATCGGCCATTCCGTTCTTTCTGAGAGCGCTGTTCATATAATCGGTTCTCCATCTGCTGAAGGCATTAGCCTGAATCCACGAAACACCGACAACAGGATAGTCATCAAAAGAGGGATGCCAGAAATAAAGGTCAGCCTGCGGGTCATTGAATGAATAGGTAAAGTCTCTTATCCAGCAAAGAGTATCAGGATATATGTTTATGACATTGTGTTTGATGAAGGAAGAACGGTTGACAACATCGGTCCGGCTGCCATCAAGATTTGTTACCTGTCCTTCATATTTGCCCGTATTGTTTGTATAATCCTGAACATATCTTGATTTTGAAGCCTGCTGATAATCAACCCAGAAATAGGAATAGTTGAGTTTCCGGACATCGGTCTGTTTTTTGCCATTGAACCTTTCTTCCGGCGGATAATACATCTCTTCCATGATAGCTGCTGTTGTTTCCTCTTCCGGATTAATTCTTTCTTCCCAGTTGATAACCTTAGGTTCGATTACGTTTCCATCTTTATCAGTCATAAAATACTCACGGTCAGGAACACCAGCGTCACCCAGTTTTGTCCGGAGGATAGAATCGCGTACATAATATACAAACTGACGGTATTTGTTATTGGTGATTTCAGTCTGATCCATCCAGAAAGCTTCAACAGTAACTGACTTGGAGATACTGTTCATTGCCCAGACAGCATCCTGATCGCTCGGTCCCATCATGAAGTTTCCGGCAGGAATAAATGCCATTTCAAAAGGTTCCGGTTCAAAGAATTTTTTCCTTCCCGAAACGCCTGTCAGCTCTCCGTTATTTGAAGAGCCACAACCACTTAGCAAGATTATACTTATTAGAGCTGATAGGATTACCTTTTTCATAATACTATAGGATTTTATATTGCAAGTAAGTTATTTTTTTTATCAAATCATAAAAATCGGATACTTTTATATTTCATCACGCTCTTGCCCAGACTAAGATCGAAGCAATAATTTACCATAAATTCATGCGACCCACTTGTGTTTTTCCTGATATCTGACATCGGGAAATCATAAGAATATCCAACCCGGATTCCATTAAACAATTCTATTCCAACAATACCGATCAGGGCATCTCCGGGTCTGTAAGAAACGCCGCCCCATACTTTTTTATTGTATCTTATTAATGAAGTCACTGAAAATTGCATCACCTTACCGTCGCTGACAGCAAAAACCGAAGGTAATAATTCGAGCGAAGGATTTGGTAACTGGAGGGTATAACCTGCTGTCAGGTAATAATGCCTGCTAATGTATGGTAGCCCTTTTGCGAATTTAATTTTAGGCTGGTTAATATGTGTTATGGAAAGAGCGGCATAGTAATTATCAGTTTTGTAATAAATACCCAGCCCTGCATCAAAAGCAACAACGCTCTCCTTATTTTCAGGGATCAACGGATCGCCTGAGGGAGGGGTATGAGCATCACCAGATGGGATCTCCCATGTTGGAGAAAGAGTTTTATTAAGCATCCCGGCACTTAATCCTATCCCCAGCTTTCCCTGTCCAAGCTCGGCAAGATATGAATATACAGCAGACAAGTTTATGTCTTTATCAAAACCGATATTATCACTTTCGACGACTAAACCCACACCGCTCTTTATACTGAAAAGCGTCACCGGTGCACTGATATTGAAAACTGTTGTCGTTGGAGCTCCTTTAAACCCGATCCATTGCTGCCTGTTTATCGCAGTGGCACAGATCATACCTGAAGTGCCTGCAATACCCGGATTGTAGGTGAGGGTGTTGAACATATAATGACTTGACTGGGGGTCCTGCTGTGATAAGACCGGATGAAATATTAAAAATAAAAAAAGAAATGTAATATTTAGTTTTTTCACTTCTTAATAGTAGTACAACGCCCATTTATTGAACTTGTAAAATAAATAAAAATCTTATAAGCAAACAAATTTAGGCGCATTTATTTAAAATTATCCAACATCTCTTTTTACGATAAGGTCATAGTAAAATGATATTTGCCATAATTTAAACGTAAAAAAATGAAAAAAGTTATAAGAATCAGGATTTTAATCTATTGGCAGCTTGTACCCACCGGTCAGGAACTTCATTCCTGTTAGCTTTAAGATAGTCATCATGTGAACAGGCAAAATAATGTTTCTCGTCTTTTTCATCAGGAAGTTCAATCCACCATCTTTCAGTCAGATTGCTCTTGACAAATATCAGATCATCCGCGAGATCGGTGACCCTTACATGATATTTAATAAACCGGCCTGAATTACTGTTACTTAATACTGGTGTTTCATATTGTTTTTGTGAAAATCCTTCCAGGAAAAACCACAGGACCTGAGCGGCAAGACCTGCTGTCTGGAACCGTATATCAAATTCAGGATTAACATCAAATAATCCGAAAACCTTTAGTTTGTCGGAAATCCCGGCATATCTTGCAAGTAGACAAATCTCCTCGCCATAAAAACCATTTGGAGAAGGAGTTAAAGTTCCCGGAGCATCTGATTGCCTTACTGCAGAAATGTCAAATACAGCAACATCCGAGTCTCTGAAAAGCGGTTCAGTAAGATAGATTGCCTGCCTTACATCGCCTATTCTGATCAGTTCAGAGTGACGCCTCAGAAAACGATTCATCACCTGCTGATCATTCAGATAGGTCTGATATCCTATATTAATATAATGATCGAAAGTACTTTTATGATTTTGGATAATATTGTTAAGGTAGTTAAACGAATCAGGTTCTTTCCGGTCATTACTGAAATCAATTCTTGGGTCAACAGCAATAAGAGTGTATCTGGTTTTTGACAGGGATAGCGATCGGTCAACAGCAATAACAAGCGCGCTGCTTCCGCCTATTATTACAGGAAATACATTTTCATTTGAAAGAATGCAAAGGATATCAGTCAGACCTGCAAGGGTATCATTAAAGGTTACACCCTGTTTCATATTTCCCAGATCAATTATCTTTGACTTTCCCTGGATCTTTGCCAGGTTGTAAAGCTGGCTCCTTATTGCATCAGGTCCTTTACATGAACCCTGGTTCGGAGAATTCCGACCTTCTGGTACTCCAAAAATTGCTATCTTGTATCCGCTTATATCTTTAATGGGATGATTATCAGTATGAACAGAAATGTTATGCGGGAAGCCTGCCTGACCGGCCAGTCGCTCAAAATCAGGTCTTTCGATGCTTACAGGATTGAAATAATCGTTTAGGTCTGACATGATGTATATTAAGAATTTTTTTTAGTTTTCTCGTTGTCGGCAATTATCTTAATGCAATCTTCTTTTGTAAGCTTCTCTGCTTCTGTTCCCTTCGGAAGTCTGTAGTTTTGTTTATCACTGGTCAGATATGGTCCATATCTTCCGTTCAGTACCATAATGTCCCCGAAATCCTTAAGGATTTTCTTTTTATCGGTTTCGTTTTTTTCTTTGATAATCTCAAGGGCTCTCTCGATGGTAACAGCGTAGGGATCATCAACTCCCTTTTTCAAAGAATAGAATTTGCTCTTATATCTGATGTAAGGACCAAATTTGCCTATCCCGACTATCATTTCCCCTCCTTCATGTTCACCGAGTGAACGGGGTAGACGAAACAGGTTCAATGCTTCTTCGAGAGTGATTGTTTCAAGAAGAAGGTTTTTTGTAAGACTGGCAAATCTGGGTTTCTCTCCGTTACCTGATTCTCCAATCTGAGCTACCGGTCCAAACCTTCCCATCCTTACGGATACGGGTTCTCCGGTTTCAGGATGATTTCCGAGGATCCTGATGCCTGACTTTCTGTCTTTTTTCTCAAGAGTCTCTTCAACTGTTTTATGAAAGGGAGAGTAGAATTTATCAAGCATCCCCGTCCATTTAAGTTTACCGACAGCAATTTCATCGAACTGTTCCTCTACTTCGGCAGTGAAGTGATAATCAACTATTACCGAAAAATTTTCAATCAGAAAATCATTAACAATCATCCCGATATCCTGGGGAAAAAGTTTAGACTTTTCTTTTCCTACCACCTCAGTTTTGGAAACTGTGGTAACTTTTCCTTTTGAAAGAGTAAGTACTATAATCTGGCGTTTTTCACCTGATCTGTCTTCACGCAACACATATCCTCTGTTCTGAATTGTTGAGATGGTTGGAGCATAGGTTGAGGGCCTTCCTATACCTAGTTCCTCGAGTTTCTTTACAAGGCTGGCTTCAGTATAACGTGGTGGAGGTAATGTATATTTCTGAGTTGCTGATACGGTATCATAATATAGCAACGTACCTTTTTTTACAGGAGGGATAACATATCTTTCTTCATCACCATTCTCAGAATCTGTCGATTCAGTATAAACTTTAAGGAAGCCGTCAAATTTGATAACTTCTCCGGTTGCCGAGAATATGACAGGTGAATTATTCATTTCAATTGAAATGGTTGTTCTCTCAACTTCCGCCTCGGACATCTGAGAGGCAATTGTCCTTTTCCAGATAAGCTCATATAGCTTTTTCTCATTCTGGTTACCTGTTATGGTTGCAACATCAGGATAAGCCGGCCTTATTGCTTCATGTGCCTCCTGGGCTCCCTTCGATTTTGTTTTGAACTGCCGCGTTTTTGAATATTTTTCACCAAACTCCGATGTAATCATTTCGCGCGACTTTGCCAGAGCGAGTTTAGAAAGACTTGTTGAGTCGGTTCTCATGTATGTTATCTTACCTGCTTCGTAAAGCTTTTGTGCGACTACCATCGTCTGTGCAACCGAGAAGCCAAGTTTGCGGTAAGCTTCCTGCTGGAGCGTGGAGGTAGTAAACGGCGGGGCCGGGTATCTGGTTCCCGGTTTAACGGTAACCCCGGCAACTCTATATTCAGAACTGTTACATAAATCCAGGAACTTCATTGCTTCTTTTTCCCCGGGGAACCTTTTTATGGCTTCTGCCCTGATTGTAGAATTTTCTCCGTTTGATGGATCAATACTAAAAACTGCATTAATCCGGAATGATGATTCTGTTTTGAACGCAATGATCTCCCTTTCTCTTTCAACAATGAGCCTTACAGCTACGGACTGAACCCTTCCAGCTGATAAGGAAGGCTGGACTTTTTTCCATAGAACAGGAGAAATTTCGAAGCCGACCAGCCTGTCAAGAATTCGACGGGCCTGCTGGGAATTTACAAGGTTCATATCAATGCGGCGGGGATTTAGTATCGCATTTGAAATGGCCTCTTTTGTAATCTCGTGGAAGACGATTCTTTTGGTTGTTGAAAGATCGAGGTTCAAAACACTTGCAAGATGCCAGGCAATTGCTTCTCCTTCCCGGTCCTCATCAGAGGCAATCCAGATATTTTTAGATTCAGCTGCGGCTTTACGCAGTTCACCTACAACCTTTGACTTTTCTTTAGGGACCTCGTAATCGGGAGCAAAATTATTTTCAATATCAATTCCGAGATTCTTTTTTGAAAGATCTCTTATATGTCCGAAACTGGATACAACACGGAAATCTTTTCCCAGGAACTTCTCAATGGTTTTTGCCTTTGCAGGCGACTCAACAATAACAAGATTTTCGATCATATCAGACGGAATTTACTCTGTTAAAACATGACAAAGTAAATCAATTAGGTACCAAACTTCAAAATAAACCGATAAGATTCTTTATTAATTACTATTTTTGATGCAAACTCCTGAAGCAAATGAAAGGCGATTCAACCAACAGAAAATACCTTATCTGGTTCTGGACAATATTCGTCATGCCGTTTATTATTGTCATTGTATTATTTATTCTTATTTCAAATCAAAAGCTGGGTCCAATGCCCTCATTCAGTGAGCTTGAAAATCCTGAATATAACCTGGCAGCCGAAGTTTACTCCGAAGATGGGATCCTGCTTGGGAAAATAAGTATTGAGAACAGGACATGGACAGATTATAAAGATATGTCGACGTATCTTATCAATGCTCTTATTGCAACTGAAGATATAAGGTACTACAGACATTCCGGTATTGATATCCGTGGATTGGGCAGAGCAATTATACGCACTGTTGTACTCGGACAGAATACCGGTGGTGGGAGCACAATTACCCAACAACTTGCAAAACAGCTTTATCCAAGGGATACTGCAAAAACCTCTACACTGGTAAAAAAAATCAAACTTGGTGTCTCTAAATTTAAGGAGTGGCAGACTGCTGTCAAACTTGAAAGAAGCTACACAAAAGATGAGATCATTACTATGTACCTTAATAAATTCGACTTTAGTTATAATGCTGTAGGTATAAGATCAGCAGCGAGAGTATATTTCAACGTAACCCCCGATTCGCTTAATATCCAGCAGGCTGCGGTACTTATAGGGATGCTTAAGGCATCAACCAGATATAATCCTGTAAGAAATTATGATCTTATGCTTCAAAGGAGGAATGTTGTCATTTCGCAAATGGCAAAATATGGTTATCTGAATCCTGATGTAGCTGATTCTGTTAAACAATTACCGATAGAACTGAATTTCAGGTTAGAGGATCATAACACCGGACATGCCACATACCTGCGGGAATATATAAGGAATACAATGAGAAAACCCGAACCTGACAGAAGCAAGTATGTTCAGGAATCTTCGTATGAAGATGCTTTGTGGGAGTGGGAAAACAATCCGATTTACGGATGGTGTAATAAAAACAAAAAACCGGACGGGTCGAATTATGATGTTTACAAAGATGGATTAAAGATCTATACCACAATTAATTCACGTATGCAGCAATATGCTGAAGAAGCTGTTGCGGAGCATCTTTCCACGGAGGTACAACCTGACTTCTATAAACGGGCTAAAGACTTTAGAAATCCACCATATTCAAATGACCTTACAAAAAAGCAGGTTGAAGAACTGTTAATGAAATCCTTGATGGAAAGTGACAGATATTATCTTATGAAAGCGAGGGGAGTCCCTGAAGATTCGATAATTCTGGCATTTAATACAAAGGTGAGGATGAAAGTCTTTTCATGGAAAGGGGAAAGAGATACAATTATGACCCCATACGACTCTGTACGGTATTACAAGTTTTTTGTCCGTTCATCATTTCTTGTGGAGGATCCCCATAATGGCTATGTAAAGGCTTATGTCGGAGGACCCGATTTCAGGTATTTTAAATGGGATGGAGTTACACAACAAAAAAAGCAGGTTGGAAGTACCATAAAACCATTTCTTTATACTATTGCAATGCAGAACGGCTATTCTCCCTGCCAGGAGGTTGAGAATATCCCCCGGTCATTCGACGTTGTCGGCGATTCCATTCCCTGGCAACCAAGAAGCTCAGGCCCCAAAGAATACCATGGTAAAATGGTTACCCTGAAATGGGGGCTTGCCCAATCTGAAAACTATATTTCAGCATGGCTTATGGAGCAATTCAGACCCACTGCAGTTACCGATCTGATGAAAAAGATGGGAGTCAGGAGTTTTATCGATCCCGTTCCTTCAATATTTTTAGGGACATCCGATATTAAACTCGAAGAAATGGTCGGGGCTTACGGAACATTCGCTAATAAAGGAGTATATACACGCCCAATGTATGTCATAAAGATCGAAGACAAGAACGGAAACACCATATCGAAATTTACTCCTAAAATTGAAGAGGTTTTGAGTGAAGAGCAGGCTTACCTGATGCTTGATCTGCTTCAGGGAGTGGTATTGACAGGATCGGGGAACAGACTGCGGAAGGAACCATATCTTCTGTTGAACCAGATTGGTGGTAAGACAGGAACGACTCAAAACCATTCAAATGGCTGGTTTATGGGGGTAACTCCTAATCTTGTAGGGGGTGTCTGGAGCGGATGGGAGGATCAGTCAATCCATTTCGAAACGCTGGGAGAGGGACAGGGTGCCAGTATGGCGCTTCCTATATTTGCAATCTTTCTGAAAAAGGTATATACCGATCCTCAGTTTGGGATTATGGAAGCAGACGAATTCGAACGTCCGACAAATTTTAATATAGAACTTGACTGTGACAAGGTAAAAAGAGAAAATACCAGACGGGATAATTATCTGAGGGAGAGGTATTAATTTTAGGAATAATCCTATTTCCCGTTTACGGAATTCCTTAATAACTAAATAACCTGATAACCTAATAACCGTTATTAAGTTATTGAGTTATTAGGTTATTAAGTGGTTCAGTAAAATTGGTAGGATTAATGTATTATTCAGCTGAATAACAACCGTACAAGCGTTTCAACTTTTCCGACAGGTATCACCTCAATGGCAGCTCCTTTAGCCGATATATTTCTGTGAAATTTGGATATATAGATTATTTTAAAACCCATTTTTGAAGCTTCCCTGATGCGTTGTTCGATCCGTGAGACTGGTCTTATCTCTCCCGACAGGCCTGTTTCACCCGAAAAGCAAACATCTTTTCCGATCGGAATATCAAGATTTGAAGAAAGAACAGAACTGATTATGGCAAGATCAATTGCAGGATCATTTACCTTTATTCCTCCGGCAATATTCAGAAAGACATCTTTTACCCCAAGCCTGAACCCGGCTCTTTTTTCAAGGACCGCCAGTAACATGTTAAGACGCCGTATATCAAATCCGGTAGAGCTTCTCTGAGGGGTTCCGTAAACAGCGCTGCTTACAAGTGCCTGTGTCTCTATGAGAAAGGGTCTCAGACCATCAACTGTTGCCGCGATTGAGATTCCGCTTAGAGGTTCATCATGCTGATTGATAAACATTTCAGAAGGATTAGCTACTTCCCTGAGTCCGCTCTCAATCATTTCAAAGATTCCCAGCTCGGAAGTGGAACCAAACCTGTTCTTCGCTGACCTTAGTATCCGGTAAATGTAATTATTATCACCTTCAAAGTAAAGAACCACGTCGACGATATGCTCAAGCACTTTTGGTCCCGCAAGAGTACCATCTTTTGTGATATGCCCTATGAGAAAAATAGGGATCCCTGTTATTTTTGAATATTTCAGAAGCTGTGCAGCACATTCCCGTACCTGGGAGACCGAACCTGCAGAGGACTCAAGAATTCCGGTTTGAATAGTTTGAATAGAATCAATAATTATTAATCCCGGCTTTACGTTTTCAGCCTGAACAAGTATATTCTCAAGCTCAGTTTCACAGTAAATGTAGCACAAAGGGTTTGAGCTTTTAAGCCTTTTTGCCCTCAGGCTGATCTGTTCTTCACTCTCTTCGCCTGATACATAGAGGATCCTGCTTTCTTTAAGTGCAAGTGCAAGCTGTAAAGCCAGAGTTGATTTACCAACTCCAGGTTCTCCCCCAAGGAGGATAAGCGATCCGGCAACCATGCCACCCCCAAGAATCCTGTCGAGTTCCGGGATGCCGGTTTTATGTCTGTTATGTTCGTCTGATTTGATATCATTGAGTAGCTCAGGTTTCCTTTTTTCCTGATTTATTACAAAGGCGCTCTCGCGGGAAGAGGAAGGAGCTATGATCTCTTCATGATATGTATTCCATTCTTTACAGGAAGGACATCTGCCAATCCATTTTGCTGATTCGGCTCCGCAATTCTGACAAATAAAAACAGTTTTACTTTTTACCATAGTATTTACCCCGCGCATCCCGCATGGCGGGACTTTTTATGTTTTCCAAAAATGATAAAGAATGAAATTGTTCCTACAATGGCAATAAATATCAATTGTGATTCGTGAGCAAGGAATGCATAAATAAGTCCGTCTTCAATCTTTACTCCCTCAACGAAAGCAAGTCCCCTTGAAATAATGTAATGAAAAGCTCCGAGCCCGCTTTGAACAGGTGCCGACATGGCTAAACCACCTATTACCAGTAGAAATACACTATCCCCCAGGGTAATATGTGAAGTGCTTTCAACGGCAAACACGACTACCCATGTCATAAGTGTATAGTTAACCCAGATAAAAATTGTATGAAAAATAAATTCCCATTTTCTTTGCAGGTGGGTTATTGTTTTCAGTCCATTAATGATTCCCCTTGCAAGGTCGAACATCTTGGAAAAAATACTGATCTTTCGTAATTTTTTTCTATACCTGATCAACAAGTAAAGGAAGAGAGCCAGAAAGGAAATAAGTATTAGCCAGATTATCCATGTGAATCCAAACAATGAAAAGACTTTCTGTTGCAGAGGAATAAAGATACTTACTTTCAGAAATTGGTTTATCTGATCTCCTCTCAGGAAGATCATAACGATCATGATCAGGAGAAGAGTGACAAAATCAATGGTACGTTCAACTACTACAGTGCCAATGAGCTGATCGACAGGTATTTTTTCTTTTTTACCCAGAGCGACACATCGGGTTATCTCTCCAACTCTTGGCAAAGCAAGGTTTGCCAGGTACCCGGTCATCATTGAATAAAATGTGTTCAGCAGGGACGGGTTAAATCCAAGCGGATTAATAAGCAGTACCCAGCGGCGGGCCCTGCTTATGAATGCGAACAGCCCGAAGAGTACAGATAGAAGGACCCAAGAATAGTTGGCTTGTTTTAATCCGTCAAGAAGTTTTTTGAATTCAACATTACGAAAGGCAAACCAAAGAAGAATAAATCCAACAGCCAGAAATCCCAGAAACTTAAGAGTTTGTAGTATACCTTTTCTCAAGTCAGATCAGTTTATTTGTTTTGGTATCGGGGAAAATTGTGGTTGGCTTGAATGATTTTGCTTCCTGAAAGTCGAGGGATGCATATGACATTATAATAACAATGTCGCCAACTATCACTTTCCTTGCTGCTGCACCGTTAAGGCATATCTCTCCTGAACCTCTTTTCCCTTTAATAACATAGGTTTCGAGGCGTTCACCGTTGCTTAAATTCAGGACCTGTACTTTTTCGTTTTCAATTAAATTGGCCGCATCTATCAGATCTTCATCAATAGATATACTCCCGACATAATGCAGATTTGCCTCAGTGACAGTTACCATATGGATTTTCGATTTTAGTACCTCAATTAACATATATTACTGCGTGATATTATTTACGCTGCAAAGTTAAATATCCTTTTGATTGATTACAACGGAATTTCAATATTATCTATCAGCCTTATTTTTCCTGCTTTAACGGCTATACATCCAAAATATCGTTTCCCTTTTACCATTTCTGCTTTCCTTGTGACTGGAATAAGTTCAATATCATCCACAATTTCGAAGTATTCAATATTGAATCCCTTGATATCTTGGATCGTTTTTCTGACATAAGTCTTTAAATCAGAGATATCATATTCATTAACCAATGTTGCTGCAGATGAAATAGTTCTGTATATTATCCCTGCGTTCTTCCTGATTTCAGGTTCAAGCAGGCGATTCCTGCTGCTCATGGCCAGTCCATCATCCTCACGTATTATAGAATTTCCAATAATCCTGACTTTATTATCAGTTTGCTTTACAAGTTCCTTAATGACAGCCAGCTGCTGAAAATCTTTCTGTCCGAAAAAGGCAATATCGGGCTTTACAATTTCAAAAAGTCTGCTTACTACCTGGGCAACGCCATTAAAATGGCCCGGCCGGAGCACGGCTTCCATCACATTATCGAGGTTTCCGAAATGAAATTCTCTTTTATCTTCAACCGGGTAAATTTCTTTATCATCAGGAGTAAAAACAATATCATCTTTCCTGAGCACCTCCTGAAGCAGAGTCATATCGCTGCCATATGTCCTGGGATAATCCTTCAGATCCGTCTTGTTGTTGAACTGTGCGGGATTGACATAAATACTCACAACAACCATCGGACATTGTGCTATGGCATTCCGGACCAGTGAAAGGTGTCCGCGGTGAAGGGCGCCCATTGTTGGCACAAATCCGACAGGAGAGAGGTTGAGCTTCCTGATGTGTTCCTGTAACCTGTTAACTGTACTGGTTACCTTCATTTTTAAATATTTAAAGCACAAACCTACATGAATTTACTTTATTAATGTCATTATTTTTTACTATCTTTGCACCTTTGTACGAAATGGTATATCCAGGCAGGTAAATGGAAAGCAAGAAGGTATTATTCATTTCACAAGAGATCACTCCATATTTAGGTGAAACGAAATTATCAAAGATAGGAAGATATCTCCCTCAGGGTATTCAGGAAAGGGGTAAGGAGATCCGTACTTTCATGCCACGATATGGTTGTATCAATGAAAGGAGAAACCAGTTGCATGAAGTAATAAGGCTTTCCGGAATGAATCTTATAATCGACGACACCGATCATCCTCTCATCATTAAAGTGGCTTCTATACAATCTGCCCGGATGCAGGTCTATTTTATTGATAATGATGACTATTTTCAGAGAAAGCATACAGTAACCGACTCTTCGGGCAAAGAGTTTGAAGATAACGATGAACGTGCTTTGTTTTTTGCCAGAGGAGTAATTGAAACGGTAAAAAAACTGCGATGGGCTCCGGATATTGTTCACTGTCATGGCTGGATGGCTGCTCTGGTTCCGGTTTATCTCAGGAGTATTTACAGTGATGATCCGTTATTTCACAATTATAAAATTGTCTATTCAGTCTACAATAATGATTTCAAAACTCCGTTTAGATCAACATTCGCCGATAAACTGCGGTTTGACGGCATAGACGGGGAAAGCCTTAAGCTTGTTAAAAAGCCCGATTTTATTAATGTTTCAAAACTGGCAATTAAATATTCTGACGCTATTATTATTGGAAGTGAAGAGATAAATGGGGAATTATCCAAATACATTCAAACCATTACAAAACCCGTTCTGACTTACAGGGACGAAACCCAGTATGTTGATGCCTATAATGATTTTTATGACGAAATATTATCCTGATTCCATATTTGCCCGCAGATTTCTTTCTGTTTGTTATAATCTCAAAAAAATATTTACTCCTGCAATAATTACCGGGATTGCTTTTTTTGTGATTTCCTGTGAAGAGAACCCTTCAACAATAGGTACGGAGATCCTCCCCGGAAGGGATTTTGTTTCAATCAGATCAACTGATACAATAAGTGCATTTTCTTACACAATGTATGATGCTAAAGCAAGATCAGATAATTCCACTTATTCATATTTTGGGTCGATATATGATCCTTATTTTGGGATTACATCCGCTGAATTCGTGTCCCAGATAAGACTTGGAAGTAAATGGGATGGTAAACCGTTTACTGTTGATTCAATAAAATTATTTCTGCAGTTTGAAAATGTCCAGGGGAATGTTGAATCGGATCAGGTTTTAACAATCTCGGAGATCGCCAGGCAGCTGTATATAGATTCAGCATACTATTCAAATTCACCGGTCCTTCTTACAGGTTATGATGTTGCTTCTATCGAGCTGCCTGTCTTAAAGGCAGATACAATAAATAATATTGAGCTCAAATTACCATCAGAATTCGGGAACTATCTTTTGCGTGATACTGCAAAATTATTTCATAGTAATGCCCGGTCCGACTTCAGATCATTTTTTAAAGGATTATATTTCAGGATAACATCTTCCACAGCACCTCTTTTAATGAAGCTGAAACTAGCCCCTCATTTATCGACAAGCTATTCCGTTAACTTTTTCACATTGTACTACCACAATGAATTAGATGTTAAGATGGAATACTATTTTATTCTTGATGCAGTAAATAACAACGCACGTTTCAACAGGTTTTTTCACAATTTCGAAGCTGGGGAGCCTGATAAAAAGATCAATCATATTAATGACGGGGTCAAAGACACACTTTCATACCTGCAGAGTCTGAGTGGTGTTTATACAAAGGTTGTGTTGCCCGGACTCGAGAAAATAAAGAATGATCCTGCATTTTCTAAAATTGCGGTAAATAAGGCAAGACTGACCATCCCTGTTTCCCTGGATGGTGATATTCTTAAGCCTTCGACAGTAGCTTCACAGATTCTTCTTACATATAAACTAAGTGACACAAGTTATTATGTCCCTGATTACAGTATCAGTCAGAGTTTTTTTGACGGTGTTCTTGACACAATTAACAAGGTTTACAATTTCAATGTCGCTTCCTTTGTACAGAAATATCTGGAAGATTCCGGCAATAAAATAAAACCTGAACTGGAGATGCTTCTTCCATCCACTTCAACCCATAATGCTGTTCTTAAAGCCAATGATAGCAGTAAACCGGTAAAATTTGAATTTACTTATACTAAGTTCTAGTTTTTGTGAACCAAATTGGTTACATTCGTTCGCGATTTTCTAATAATATTCTAATATGTGCGGAATTGTAGGCTATATCGGCTCTAAACCTGCCCGTGAAATTATCATTAATGGTCTTAAACGTCTTGAGTACCGTGGATATGATTCTGCAGGTATGGCCCTTGTCAATGGCGAAACAAAGATCTTTAAATGCAAAGGAAGGGTTAAGGATCTTGAAGAGATGGTCAATAAGTCGAATTTTAATGGTACTACAGGAATGGGTCATACAAGATGGGCAACCCATGGCGAACCAAATGAACTTAACGCCCATCCGCAGGTATCTTATAAAGGTAATTTTGTTGTTGTTCACAACGGGATAATTGAGAATTATGCCCGTCTCAAACGGCACCTGGAGAGCAGAGGAATACAATTTACCAGTCAGACCGATACCGAAGTTCTTGCTAACCTGATTGAACATCTCTATCTGGAAGGTGATCTTACTGCAGAACAAGCTATTACACTCGCTCTTAACAGAGTTGAAGGAGCCTATGGTCTTGTCATTATATGTACTCAGGAGACAGATAAACTCTTTGCTGCCAAAAAAGGGAGTCCTCTGGTTATCGGAGTTGGTGAAGGAGAAAACTTCATTGCATCCGACGCAACTCCCATTGTTGAATATACGCAGCGGGTAATTTATCTGAATGATGACGATATTGCTATTATAAAGAAGGATGAGCTTATTCTGAAGACCATCAGAACCGAAAAGATAGAACCTGAAGTTAAAGAACTTGACCTTAAGATCGGGGAGATTGATAAGGAAGGGTTTCCTCACTTTATGCTTAAGGAGATATTTGAACAACCACGGGCTATTCACGACACATTCAGAGGAAGGGTGTTGCCTGATTTGTCAGGAATAATGCTTGGGGGTCTTCATAATGTCATGGAAACTATTTCCCAGTCGGAGAGAATTATTATTATCGCTTGCGGTACTTCGTGGCACGCAGGTTTACTTGGAGAATACATATTTGAAGAGTACACCAGGATACCTGTTGAAGTTGAATATGCTTCAGAATTCCGCTACAGGGATCCGATAATAAAGAAAGGGGATATCGTAATCGCAATAAGCCAGAGCGGTGAAACAGCAGATACCCTGGCAGCTGTAAAACTCGCAAGGGAAAAAGGGGCAAAGGTTCTTGGAATCTGTAATGTTGTAGGTTCAAGCATTCCCCGTGAAACGGATGCCGGAGTTTATACTCATGCCGGACCCGAGATAGGTGTTGCATCGACCAAGGCATTCACAACACAGGTTACAGTACTGGCAATGATGGCTTTTGAGATAGGATATCTAAAGGGGGTTATCTCTCCTGAAGCCTATAAAGAGCTTATTACCGAACTGGTGTCGATACCCGGAAAAATCGAAAAGGCACTTAAGGTCAACGACCAGGCACTCGAACTTGCTAAAAAATACCAGCATTCTATGAATGCGCTTTATCTTGGAAGAGGTTATCTGTTTCCTGTGGCACTCGAAGGGGCATTGAAACTAAAGGAGATTTCATATATCCACGCCGAGGGTTACCCTGCAGCCGAGATGAAACATGGCCCTATTGCACTGATTGATGAGAATATGCCTGTTGTGGTTGTGGCTCCAAAAGACGACACTTATGAAAAGATAATCAGTAATATTCAGGAGATCAAGGCAAGGAAGGGTAATGTCATAGCTATTGTCACAGAAGGAGACGAAATAATAAGAAAAATGGCTGATTTTGTTCTTGAGGTTCCTGAAACACTTCCCGTATTCTCTGGCCTTCTTGCAGTTATCCCGCTTCAGCTTTTATCGTATCATATAGCCGTCTTGAGAGGTTGTAATGTTGACCAGCCCAGAAACCTTGCAAAATCTGTAACTGTCGAATAAATAACTTAAAGCCTTTCCGTAATGAACCCTGCAGAAAATTACAGAAAAGTCACCGATACCGAAATAAAAACTTTGATATCAAACGGTTGCAGTTGTGATGACTGGAAAAGAGTTCAGGTTAAAGAGGGGTTTGATCCGTCGCGATGCCTGAATGTTACTTTTTCAGGAGACATTAAACTTGGAATTTTCAGCAAATCTTTCACTGATGAATCGGGTGTCAGCCTCATGAGTGGTATCTCAAATGCTCATATTCATAACTGCACCATCGGCTCAAATGTTCTGATTAAGAATATAAGTGATTACATTGCAAATTATCAGATTGAGGATGATGTTATTATAAAAAACTGCGGAAAAATTCATACCGAAGGTATCTCATCCTTCGGAAATGGAACGGAAGTGGCTGTACTTAACGAAACCGGAAGACGATCGGTTAAGATTTGGGATCAGCTTTCTGCCCATCAGGCATATATAATAGCTCTTTACAGACATCGCATCAAAGCCATCAGGAAAATTGAGCAGATGGTCACTGATTATTCTAAAGCCATAAGTTCCGGGTCCGGAACTATCGGTAATAGTTCACTCATTTTCAACTGCCGTAATCTACGGAATGTCAGATTTGGACAGTTCAGCCATATTGAGGGAGCCATAAGTCTGAATGAAGGTTCAGTTAACAGTTGTGAAGAGGATCCGGTATTTATTGGTCCGGGCGTTATTATGGAACATTTCATTGTCTGTTCAGGTTCAATTGTAACGGAATCAACACTTATTGATAAATGTTTTATTGGCCAGGGTTGTGTTCTTGGGAAACACTATTCAGCAGAAAATTCCCTGTTTTTTGCAAATTGTGGAGGATATCACGGGGAAGCATGTTCAATATTTGCTGGACCCTATACTGTAACCCATCATAAGTCAACACTCCTTATAGCCGGTATCTTTTCATTTATGAATGCCGGTAGTGGATCGAACCAGAGTAACCATATGTACAAACTTGGCCCGATTCATCAGGGAATTATGGAAAGAGGTTCCAAAACGACCAGCGATTCATATCTTTTGTGGCCTGCACGCATAGGACCATACACACTGGTAATGGGCCGGCATTACAAAAATATAGATACCTCATCACTTCCTTTTTCATATCTGATTGAAAGTAACGACGAAAGTATTCTTGTCCCGGGAATTAATCTGAGAAGTGTAGGTACAATAAGAGATGCGCAAAAATGGCCGGTCCGCGACAGAAGGAAAGATCCTGTTAAAATCGACCAGGTAAACTTTAATCTCCTCAGCCCTTATACTATCCGTAAAATGTTTGAAGGCAGAGACCTTCTTCGCAGACTAAAATCGGTATCAGGAACAATATCAGCTTCGTATACATTTAATAATATGATGATTAAAGGTGCTTCCCTTGAAAGAGGGATCGACCTTTACCAGACAGGGATTGACAAATTCCTCGGCAACTCTTTAATAAAGCGACTTGAAAAAACAAGTTTCAAAACAAACAATGAATTACAAAAGAGACTTGTTCCTGACCAGCCATTGGGCACAGGGGAGTGGGTCGATCTGGCAGGATTGATTGCCCCGAAGCAGACTGTTGATCATTTTCTTGATGACATCGAATCGGATAAGATAAGTTCAATTGAGGGTGTGGCAGAGACTTTCAGGTATATGCATAAATCATACTACGACTGGGAATGGACATGGTCGTGGGAAAGGATTGAAGAAGAAGAAGGTAAATCTGTTAATGAATTCACAGCATCTGATGTTATCAGAATGGTTGAAAGATGGAAAAAGAGTGTTGTTGATCTTGACAAAATGCTGTACGAAGATGCCAGGAAAGAATTTACCCTTTCATCGATGACCGGCTTCGGAATTGACGGGGGGGATGAAATTAAAAAGCTCGATTTTGAACAGGTCAGAGGGGATTTTGAATCAAACAGTGTAGTGGCCGCAATAAAGGAGCATATTAAACAAAAAACTGCACTTGGCAACGAACTTATAGAACGAATGATTAAGATAATTCATTAATCAGTTCTATCTCCCTGAATACTGAAAATCGTAATAGTTCTTATAATCACCCGAAATAATCCTCTCAAGCCATTTGCTGTTTAAAAGATACCAGTCAACCGTTTTTTCCAATCCAACAGCAAATTCAGGAATAGGAG
The DNA here is from genome assembly GCA_041480425.1 of Bacteroidia bacterium. Classification (GTDB taxonomy): domain Bacteria; phylum Bacteroidota; class Bacteroidia; order Bacteroidales; family VadinHA17; genus LD21. The sequence continues at coordinate 34,400 of JBGOZX010000004.1, read as the reverse complement.
ACCATCCAAGTTCACGTTGCAATTTTGAGGAATCTATAGCGTACCTCAGATCATGCCCGGGCCGGTCTTTAACATATGTTATCAACTTTACTGAAGTACCTTCAGTCCGGCCAAGTTTCCTGTCCATTATTTTGCATAGCAGCTCTATAAGGTCAATATTTTTCCACTCGTTATTTCCTCCGATATTATATGTTTCTCCAACATTCCCATGATGAAAGATAAGATCAATAGCCGATGCATGATCTTCAACATAAAGCCAGTCGCGGATATTTTCACCTTTTCCGTAAACAGGTATCGGATTATTGTTTTTAATATTATTTATTGCCAGCGGGATTAGCTTTTCAGGGAACTGGTTAGGCCCGTAGTTATTTGAACAGTTGGAAATTACAACAGGAATCCCGAAAGTGTGCCCATAGGCCCTGACCATGTGGTCGGAACTTGCTTTGGATGCGGAATAGGGGCTTTTAGGATCATAGGCAGTTTTCTCTGTAAAAAATCCTTCATTACCGAGTGACCCAAAAACTTCATCGGTCGAAATATGGTAAAATAATTTTCCTTCAGTTGCATTTTTCCAGCAGTTCAGGGCTGCATTAAGTAGATTTACAGTTCCGATAATATTTGTATAAACAAATTCATCAGGACCTGTTATTGACCTGTCGACATGTGATTCAGCTGCAAGGTGAATTATTCCGTCAAAACCATACTTGCTGAATAAATTCATTACAGACTGTTTATCAACTATGTCAATCTTCTCAAAAGAGTAATTCTTTTTTGTCTCAACATCTGTCAGGTTCTCGAGGTTACCTGCATAGGTAAGCTTATCGGCATTAATAATCCTGTATTCAGGATAGCTATTTACAAATTTTCTGACAACATGTGACCCAATAAATCCGGCACCACCGGTTATAAGAATTACTTTAATCCCCTTCATACTTATTTATTTCTGATTTTTTTTTCCCATTCCCATGCCGTTTTCATTGCCTCATCAAGAGTGCTCATGGTTTTCCATCCGAGTTCTTTATTTGCTAAGGAAGGATCAGCCCAAATCTTTTCAATATCTCCGGCTCTCCTTCCGGTAATTTTGTATTTCAGTCTTATCCCGGTAACCAGTTCAAACGATTTAATTGCCTCAAGAACTGATACTCCCTTCCCGGTTCCAAGATTAAAAATCTCGTAATTTGTTTTGTTTTTTTCATCAATAAGTCTTTTGACAGCAGTTACATGGGCTTTTGCCAGGTCAACAACATGCAGGTAATCCCTGATACATGAACCATCTGGGGTGTCATAATCATCTCCGAATACTTTAAGTTCTTTCCTTAGTCCATATGCCGTTTGTGTAATATAAGGGACAAGATTTTCCGGCACACCCCTTGGAAGTTCACCAATCAGAGCCGAAGGATGAGCCCCGATAGGATTAAAATACCTCAGGGAAATTGCTTTAATATTTTTATCCGAAGCTGCAGAATCCCTGATAATCTCTTCACCAATCTGTTTAGTATTGCCATAGGGAGAAATTGCCGGCTGCAGAGGTGCATCTTCAGAAACCGGTAATTTTTCGGGTTGTCCGTAAACAGTGCATGATGATGAGAAAACAAGACTTGGGACACCATACTGTTTCATGGCATCCAGCAGATTGATTAATGATAAGAGATTATTACGATAGTACTCCAGCGGTTTATTGACTGACTCACCAACTGCCTTATATGCAGCAAAGTGGATGATAGCAGCAATATCCTCATGTTTTTTGAAGAAGCCATTTAGTTTTTCCTGATTACAGATATCAAAAATCTCGAGTTCCGGTTCTATTCCCGTTATCTGTCCTATCCGGTCAACAACCTCAGCTTCAGAGTTGTACAGATTATCAATTATTACCACGTCGAATCCCTCTTTAATAAGCTCAACTGATGTATGGGAACCGATATATCCTGTTCCGCCGGTTACCAGTATTTTCTTTCTCATTTACAGGCTCCAGTAAGTATGATTTATAATTTTTCCACGAAGTACACCTTTGACATCAACCACAATACCCTCTTTGGCGAGAAGAGTAGTAAAATAGCTTTCATTCAGATTAGCATATTCTTTGTGGCTCACAGCCAGGATAACAGCATCGTATTTCCCATCAGGCTTTTTCTTAATTTCCAATCCATATTCTTCTTTTACCTCATGAGCACTGGCCCCGGGATCGATTACATCCACAACTATACCAAAGTCGACCAGTTCCTTGATTACATCAACAACCTTTGAGTTTCGTATGTCGGTAACATCTTCTTTAAACGTTATACCCATAATCAGTGCCCTGGCTTTATTTGGATTTTTTCCTGCTGCAATAATTTTCTTAACGGTTTGTTTTCCGATATATCTACCCATGCTGTCGTTTGTAAACCGGCCTGAATCAATCATCTGGGGGTGATACCCAAGTGCTTTTGCTTTGAAAGAAAGATAGTAAGGATCCACACCAATACAATGTCCACCAACAAGTCCGGGATAGAATTTCAGGAAGTTCCATTTTGTTCCGGCAGCTTCAAGAACCTCGAATGTATTAACGCCCAGACGGTTAAAAATAATCGAAAGCTCATTCATAAAGGCGATATTAATATCGCGTTGAGTATTTTCAATAATCTTGGCAGACTCGGCAACTTTTATGGAACTTGCCCGGAAAACACCTGCCTGTATTATAAGTTCGTAAGTTTTTGCAATGTTTTCAGCTGATTCAGCATCGCATCCGCTTGTCACTTTTATGATTTTTGTAAGAGTATGATATTGATCGCCAGGATTTATTCTTTCAGGGGAGAAACCAACCTTAAAGTCCTTACAAAATTTTAATTTTGAGAATCTTTCCAGAACAGGTACGCAATCTTCTTCAGTACATCCGGGATATACTGTTGATTCATAAACCACATAATCACCCTTTTTCAATACTTTACCTACAGTTTCTGAAGCCCTCAGTACAGGTGTAAGATCAGGAAGATTATAGCTGTTTGTGGGAGTTGGCACTGCAATTATATGAAAAGATGCTTCCTTCAGGTCCTTCGGATTGCTTGTAAGTAAAATGTCAGTATTCATAAAAGCTTCAGAACTAAGTTCATTGCTGGGATCAATCCCTTTTTTCATTAGCTCAACTCTTTCAGGTTTAATGTCAAAACCTACAACCTTGATTTTTTTTGCAAATTCAAGGGCAATAGGAAGGCCTACATATCCGAGGCCTATGACGGAGAGCTTTGTTTCCTTGTCAATCAGTTTATTATACATTTTTTGTTATTTTTTTAAAAATGGATGATAGTCTCCCAGAAGTCCAACTGGCTTCGAATTTCTTATTGTATAAGCAGTTATCACTGATTGACGGGCATCTTTTAGTCCGAAACCTCTTCCTGCAATTATTTCCCCATAGGTTAAGGTATGAAGGTCCGTGAATCCTTCACTGAATTCTATTTTCTCACCTTCAATTGTAATTGACCTGAATGTTCTTTGTCCTGCTTCCCTGACTGATGTGGGCAGGTCATTATTATCGAGGCTCAGAAACCATCTGACCCTGGCATTTTCAAGCTCCAGATATCCTGCAGCCTTATTTGGTTCAGAAACATGAACTACGTTTTTCCTCGAATCTCCAAAAATCCAGCTAAGCATATCAAAGAAGTGTATACCAATATTGGTTGCAACTCCTCCGGATTTCTGGATATCTCCTTTCCATGAAAAATAATACCAGTTTCCACGGCTTGTTATATATGTCAGATCAATATCATAGACCTTACCCTTCGGACCATTTTTTATCTTCTCTTTCAGTTCAATTATTTTGGGATGGAGACGTAATTGCAGTATTGTATATATTTTATGTCCTGTTTCATTCTCAATTTCCTGAAGGGCGTCAACGTTCCAGGGATTAAGAACAATTGGTTTTTCACATATAGCCTCTGCCTGGTGACGCAAAGCAAACCTTATATGAGAATCGTGCAAATAATTTGGAGAACAGATACTTACATAATCAATTTTAGTTCCTGTCCTTTTCAGTTTGTCAAAGTGTCTGTCGAACCTTTCAAACTCAACAAAGAAATCACTTTTCGGAAAAAATCCGTCAAGGAGTCCAACGCTGTCAAATCTGTCAAGGCTTGCAAGAAGATTATTCCCGGTATCTTTTATTGCTTTTAGATGACGTATGGCAATATATCCTGCCACCCCGATCAGACCAAAATTTTTAGGAGTCACATCCATCATCGATTTAATTAAGAGGCATAAAACTAATAAATTATTTTTGATACACTGCCACCTTCAAGCCTGTATTTCTCTCCGCTTTCCGGACAACTGGCAACTCCTGTTTCATCAAATTTAAGTTTATGTCCGAATTCACTCATCCATCCTGTTTGCCTGGCAGGATTACCTACAACAAGAGCATAAGGCTTTACATCTTTTGTTACTACAGCTCCGGCTCCAATAAATGCGTAGCTGCCAATCTTATTCCCACAAAGGATTGTTGAGTTGGCTCCGATCGATGCCCCACTTTCAACAATAGTGGAGACATAGCTGTTCTTACGATTAATGGCACTCCTTGGATTGATTATATTGGTAAAGACCATTGAGGGACCAAGAAATACATCGTCTTCACAAATAACACCTGTATAAATTGAGACGTTATTCTGGACTTTTACATTTTTCCCGAGCTTCACGCCCGGAGAAATTACAACATTCTGACCAATATTGCAGTTTTCGCCTATTTCCGAACCTGCCATAATATGGCTGAAAAGCCAGATTTTTGTCCCCTTTCCTATCTTACACCCTTCATCTACAACCGCCGTTTCGTGAGCAAAGTATTCCTTCTCCATAATGAATGCTTATTTTTAAAAAAAATTCAGGACATTAAGAGTAATATAATCAAGCTGATCCTGGTCAATTTCCGGATGCATCGGCAAAGAAAGAACGTCTGTACACAAAGCAGAAGTAACAGGGAAATCGCTTTCCATGTACCCGAGATACCGGTAAGCTTCCTGCAAATGCAGCGGACCCGGATAATAGATCATAGTAGGTATTCTTTTATCATTTAGAAACTTTTTTAGTTCATCCCTCTTTCCGTTTTTCACCCGGATGGTATACTGATGAAATATATGGGAGGAATAACTTACTCTTTCAGGGATAGTGATTTTGCTACATCCGGAAAATGCTTTGTCATAAAAATCCGCAACGGCCCTTCTTGCAGCATTGTATTGATCCAGGTATTTCAATTTGACCCGTAGGATTGCAGCCTGTATAGTATCAAGCCTTGAATTGACCCCGATATCATCGTAATGGTACCTTACTTTCATACCATGGTTAGCAATACTTCTGAGCTTTTCTGCCAGGGTTTCATCATTGGTATAGAGAGCTCCGCCATCACCATAACAGCCAAGATTCTTTGATGGGAAGAAGGATGTAGTACCAATATTGCCAATTGTTCCTGCTTTTTTTATGTTATTGTCAGAAAAAAAATAGTCGGTACCTGTGGCCTGTGCAGCATCTTCAATAACAAAAAGGTCATGTTTCTGAGCTAGTCTCATAATGCCCTCCATATCAGCGCACTGGCCAAAAAGATGAACAGGTACAATTGCTTTTGTCTTAGAAGAAATGGCTTTTCTGACTTCTTCGACAGAGATATTGAAACTACCCTTGTCGGGTTCAACGATTACTGGTTTTAATCCGAGTAACGAAACCACCTCCACGGTGGCAATAAAAGTGAAGTTTGTTGTAATAACCTCATCCCCTGGTTTCAACCCAAGAGCCATCATAGCGATCTGCAAGGCATCGGTGCCATTAGCACAGGAAATAACATGCCTGACTCCCAGGTAATTCTGCAACTCTTCTTCAAATAGTTTTACCTCCGGACCTTTAATAAAAGTGGTCGAGTTAATGACCGATTTTATTGCATTCTCAATTTCTGACCCGATCTTTTCATACTGAGCCTTCAGGTCAACCATCTGTATCTCTCTCATATGAGATTTTTTTTTAGAACTACGAAGATAATATTTTTTTCTTTGTCAATTCCCGTAATCTGCGGGAACTCATCCCTTTCACAACAGGCTTCCCGGAAGGCAGACATGCTTTCGTCAAAATGTTCATAAATCAAGGCCATAATAATATCAAAAACGTTAAGATTTATCTTATTTTTGTTTTAATAGAGACCATAAGATTTGGATATTACTGCTTTCATACGTGAATTATTATTCGGACACGACTGTGTCATTGTTCCGGGCTTTGGAGGGTTCATCGGTAATTATACCCCTGCCCGGATAGACAAGAGTTCCGATACTTTTTATCCTCCGGTAAAACAGATTTCATTCAACAGGAACCTGAATCATAATGATGGACTACTTATCGGGCTGATTTCCAAATCAGGCAGTGTTAACTATGGTGATGCAAGAAACATTGTTGAAGAGTTCGTAATGGAATTGCGTAACAAGCTGGCAAAAGGGGAAAAAATAGTTTTTGATCATATTGGCAGCTTTGTCAATAACCATGAAAATAACGTTCAATTTGAACCGGACAGAAATGCAAACTACCATCTTGATTCATACGGGCTTGAATCATTTCAATGTATGCCTCTTGAAGGATATGATGTCAGAAAACGGATCACAAGGCATGCTGACAATGACCCCATTCGGCAGTCCTCTTTGAGAAAAAACCTATGGAGAGCAGCAGTTGCAATACCCCTTCTGGCAATACTGGTTATAGTTCCTCTTAAGACGAATCTCTTTAAAGCTAAAGTAGAGTCTGCCACAATGAATCCGCTTGTGACGGCTGAGTTTGAAAACAACAAGAAAGCTGTTGATAAAGATATTGCCGGCGACACAGTAATTCCTGAAGAGATTATTAAAGTTACCCCTGAAAATAATGTTTCAGCTAAATCTGAGGAGAAAGTAACAGAGAAACCTGTTTTGGTTGTTCCGGTTGAAGGGAGTATTTATTTTATTATTACCGGAAGCTTTAAATCGGAAAAAAATGCCATTTCTCAGGTTAATATGCTTAAAGCAGAGGGATTTGATCCTGAAATAATTCAGGCCCCAAATAGTTTCTACAGAGTAAATGCTATGAGATGCAGCAATATGAATATGGCATTATCCAAAAAAGACAGCATCTCAAAGAAATTCCCCGGTAGCTGGATTTCGAAACGGTAGCTATTTTATTATACTCCCGTTACCGACCTTCTCGGCTGGTGAAACTATAACCAATTTGCCATCCATATCCTCAGCCATCAGTATCATCCCTTTCGACTCAATACCTTTAATTTTCCGAGGCTCAAGGTTGGCAACAATCGAAATCTGTTTGCCGATAATTGCCTCAGGTTCAAAGTACTCAGCAATACCTGATACAATAGTACGTATATCAAGACCTGTATCAATTTTAAGCTTAAGTAACTTTGTGGTCTTTGGTACTTTTTCTGCTTCAAGGATAGTTGCTGTCCTGATATCTATTTTCGTAAAATCATCGAAGGATACAATATCCTTTGAAGGAGCTGTTTTTGCAGATGTTGCTTCATTTGCTTTTTTTGTTGCCAGCAGTTTATTTATCTGATTGTCGATCTCCTCATCCTCAATCTTTTCAAACAGAAGTTCAGATTTATTAATGATATGACCCGGCATGAGCAGGTTAGTCCTACCGGCATCACTCCATTTTAACTGATCGCAATTGAGCCAGGCTCTGAGTTTATTCATCGAGAAAGGGAGGAACGGCTCAAAAATGATTGTAAGGTTTGTAGTAATTTGCAGGGCAATATTCATGATTGTCTTTACCCTTTCCGGATCTGTTTTAATGACCTTCCATGGCTCAGAATCAGCAAGATATTTATTCCCAAGTCTTGCAAGATTCATTGCCTCTTTGATAGCTTCCCTGAACCTGAACGCTTCGAGACTGGTCTCGACGTTCTCTTTAATCCGGGACATTTCTGCCAGGACAACGTTGTCGTTTTCATCGGTTATTCCTCTTTCAGGAACTTCGCCGTTATAATAATTGTTGGTCAGGACAAAGGTGCGGTTTACAAAGTTACCAAGTATTGCAACCAGCTCATTGTTGTTACGTGCCTGGAAGTCTTTCCAGGTGAAATCATTATCCTTTGTCTCGGGTGCATTTGAGCAAAGAGCATACCTTAAAACATCCTGCTTCCCTGGAAAATCTTCCAGATATTCATGCAGCCATACCGCCCAGTTACGGGAGGTTGAGATCTTCTCATTTTCAAGATTCAGAAACTCATTTGCAGGTACATTTTCAGGCAGGATAAATGATCCTTCTGCCTTCAGCATGGCCGGAAAAATAATACAATGAAAGACGATATTATCTTTCCCGATGAAGTGAATCATTTTTGTTTCAGGATCTTTCCAGTATTTTTCCCAGTCGGGTGTAAGCTCCTTGGTGGCAGAGATATAGCCTATTGGGGCATCAAACCAGACATAAAGTACTTTCCCCTTTGCCCCTTCAACAGGTACAGGTACACCCCAGTCCAGGTCGCGGCTTACTGCCCTGGGTTGCAAACCCTGATCGAGCCACGATTTACACTGCCCGTAAACATTTACCTTCCATTCCTTATGGTCTTTAAGAATCCATTTTTTCAACCAACCTTCATATTTATCTAGAGGAAGATACCAATGCAAAGTTTCACGCAATACCGGTTTGCTCCCGCTTATGGTTGAGTGAGGATTAATCAGATCATTTGGACTTAGCGATGTGCCGCATTTTTCACATTGGTCACCGTATGCATTTTCATTCCCGCAATAAGGACAAGTCCCCATTATGTACCTATCGGCAAGAAAGCATCCGGCTTCCTCATCAAAATACTGTTCTGACGTCTTTTCAGTGAATTCACCTTTTTTATACAGATTAAGGAAGAACTCTGAAGCTGTTTCATAATGCACCTTATTTGAAGTGCGGGAATAGATATTGAAAGCAATTCCGAAATCTTCAAATGCTTTTTTATTCAATGAATGATATCTGTCAACTATTTCCTGTGGTGAAACTCCTTCTTTGCGCGCCTTCAGGGTTATTGGAACTCCATGTTCATCGGATCCGCAGATGGAAATTACATCAACTCCCTTCATTCTCAGGTACCTGGTATATATATCAGACGGAACATAAACCCCTGCAAGGTGACCAATATGGATTGGACCATTGGCATAGGGAAGGGCTGAAGTGATGAGATATCTTTTAAAATTCTTCATGATTCTGATAATGAATAATTAACAGTTTTTGAAATCGCACAAAGATAATAATTTTACTTTTCGGCACGGAGTTATTAGGTTGTAGTTGTAAATCGAAACTAAAGGGATTACTTTTACGTATTATATAATATAAATGTTTATTAAAAAGATACAACCTCCGTTTCTTAAGTCTGGCGATGAAGTATCAATAATCTCTCCTTCATGGGCAATTGATGAAGAGAAAATCAATGATGCTGTAATTTTCCTTGAAAAGTGGGGATTGAAGGTAAGGATAGGAACCCATGTTTTAAAACGTTCAGGTCCTTTTGCAGGAACTGACATTGAAAGGCTTAATGATCTTCAGGTAATGACTGATAATCGTAATATTAAAGCAGTTTTTTGTTCCAGGGGAGGATATGGTGCATTGAAAATAATCGGGAGTGTTGATTTCTCATCGCTGCGAAAGTCACCCAAATGGTATATCGGATTCAGCGATATTACAGTTTTGCACCTGTGGTTAAGTGAGGTATGTGGTTTAATTTCAATACACGGGGATATGCCTCTTAATTATTCTAACCATGACAAATCAAAAGAGACTTTTGAAACATTACATAATGCCCTTTTTGGTGATTTTCAGCCTGTTGTGTGGGAGGGAAACTTTTTAAGACCTGCAGATGTCACAGGTGAATTAACTGGCGGGAACCTTTCACTGATTTACAGTCTTATTGGAACTAATGCAGAACCAAAGACAAGAGGAAGAATTCTGTTCATTGAGGAAGTGGGAGAATATTATTACCATCTCGACAGGATGATGACATCTCTTAAACTGGCAGGGAAACTTGAAGGGCTTGCTGCATTGGTCGTTGGTGGCCTGACTAAGATGGAAGATACGAAAATTCCATGGGGTAAAAGTGCAGAGGAGACTATTTCTGATATTGTCCGGGATTATAATTTTCCTGTATTATTTAATTTTCCCGCCGGCCATGTTATTGATAACAGGGCGCTGTATATCGGGAAACAGGCAAGAATCAATTCAGATGGGGAAATGGCAACTCTCACATATGCCTGATAATCAAAAAGCAGATATCAGAAGGTCAAGGTCTTTGGATATAGCTCCGAATTTCTGTCCTAAAGTTTCGTTAGTGAGAATTCCGTTAAACAAGTAGACCCCATTGCGAAGACCAGGATCGTTTTTAAGCAGATGTGTTATTCCTCCGGCTTCTGCCATATTCTGAAAAAGTGGAGTAAAAATATTGCTGAGTGCAATAGATGCTGTCCGGGCAACACGTGAAGGGAGGTTCCATGCTGAAAAATGTATCACTCCGTGTTTTTCATAAACAGGGTCATTGAGTGCACGGCATTCGGTTGTTTCTATACATCCGCCACGGTCAATACTCAGATCAATAACAACAGCGCCTTTTTTCATGGTTTTGATCATCTCCTCGGTAATATAATACCATGGGCGCAAATCTTCAAGCTCGATTGCACCTATCAGAACATCTGCTGACTTGAGAGCTTTCTTTAATACCTGCGGATGAAAGACTGATGTCTGAAGCCGCTGGCCTATAAGATTCTGAAATCTTCTAAGTCTGTGAAGTGAGCTGTCGAATATCTTAACCTGTGAACCAAGTCCGAGAGCTGCGCGTGCCGCATATTCTCCTGCAGTATTAGCGCCTATTATTAAAACCTCTGTAGGGGTAACACCTGTTATCCCGCCAAGCAGAACCCCTTTACCTCCATGGTGATTACTTAAATAATCAGAAGCTATGAGGACTGATGTTACTCCGCTTATTTCGCTCATCGACTCCATAACCGGCATAACTTCGTTATTGTCCCGGATCTTTTCAAATGCAATGGCAGTAACTTTTTTCCTTATAAGCTTTCCAAGAGTATCTTCACCAAGCTTAAGTACATTTAAAAATGACATAACTATCTGATTACCTTTAAGATAATCAGTTTCCTGAAGTGTAAATGGAGCAACTTTAATTACCGCGTCTGCGCTAAAAACCCTGGCAGGGGAGTCGGTAATAATTGCTCCGTTTTCGCTGTAATCCTTGTCTGAATAGTTTGCTCCGGCTCCTGCCCCTTTCTGAACAATAACTTCATTGTCATTTTCAACAAGCAGGTTTACCGACTCAGGGGTTAGTGCTACTCTTTTCTCATCATTTTTTTTATCACTGGGGACACCAATCGAAATTCTCCTGTGTTTAATAGCAGTTTCAAGTTGTTCCTCTTTTGGCATGAAGGCTGTATTGCCAAAACTGACATTTCCACTCTTACCTTTGTCATTCATTTTGAGAAAGCGGTTATTTCCCCAAAGGTAAAAAATTTGCAAGACAGCAGCAAAATAAGATTAGGTTATGAAACATCAAGGATCCTTTGCTCATTTTCACCAACAGTAATTCTGATTCTTACAGTTTCGGAGGGGAAAATGTCCTCAACCAGTTCGGGCCATTCCATCAAACAATAAGATCCACTTGAAAGATATTCTTCAATTCCAAAGTCAAAGACTTCGTCTTTCTTCTTAATTCTGTAAAAATCAATGTGATACAGAGGTTCTCCTTTAATGGTTTTATATTCATTTACGAGTGTGAATGTAGGACTGCTTACGAGGTCTGACGCGCAAAGAACCTTACAGATTGCTTTGATGATTGTTGTTTTACCGGCACCCAATGATCCGTAAAAAGCAAGTATTTTTTTCTCCCCGGTGTATTCAAGGAGTTTCTTTGCGGAAATCTGCAAATGTCTTTTGTTTTTAATTGATATCCTCATCGAAGTTAGAAATCTGATTAAGAAACAGGTTCAAGACATACTACAGGCAGCATAATTTCCTGCATTGATATTCCGCCGTGCTGGAATGTATCCTTATAATAACCTGCGTAATAATTATAGTTATTCTGATATACCAGATAATCTTTGTTAAGTGCGAAAATATACCTCGAAGAGATATTTGATTTAGGCAGACCTGCTTTTTCGGGGGATTTTAATTCGAAGACATCTCTTGGATTGTAATCGAGATTTCTGCCCATTTTATACCGGAGGTTTGATGATGTCTTCCTGTCACCGACAATTTTAACAGGATTCTGTACTCTTATTGTACCATGGTCTGTACTAAAAATGATCCTTACCGGTTGTGAAGAAAGTGTATTTAACAATTCAAACAGGGGTGAATGGATAAACCATGAACGGGTAAGGCTCCTGTATGCCCGTTCATCGTTAGCAAGGTCCCTTATCAGACCGATTTCGGTTCTTGCATGCGACAGCATATCTACAAAGTTGTAAACAAGAATATTAATATCATTTTCAAGCATTTGTTTGATCCTGTCATTTACTTTTTTCGCTTCCTGGTTACTGCTTATTTTGCTGTATGACCATCTGTATTTAAGTCCATTACGTGCAAGCTGATCTTTGAAAAGCTCTTCTTCAGAATTATTTTTACCCTCCTCTTCATCATCATTTACCCATAATCCGGGTAGTTGTTCAGCAATTGCAGAGGGCATTAGTCCTGAAAAAATAGAATTACGGCTGAACTGTGTGGCTGTTGGAAGAATACTGAAATAAATATCTTCCTCAATAATCCTGTACATTCCTGACAATTCAGCAGCTATCGTTTTCCACTGATCGAACCTCAGATTATCAATAAGAACAAAAAAAAGAGGTTTTCCCTGTTGGATATTCGGGAATATTTTTTTTGAGAAAAGAGAAGGGGAGAGCAATGGTTTTTCAACAGAATCTGAATCAATCCATGAGAGATAATTATTCATCACAAATTTTGCAAAGGCATTATTGGCATCGTTTTCCTGCATCTTAAGTATATCATTCATACCGGCATCAGTTGACTTTTCAAGCTCCGATTCCCAGAAGATGATCTTCCGGTATAAATCTGTCCAGTCGTTGTAACTCCGGGCAGTGGCAATCATGTTCCCGATTCGGCTGAACTCCTGTCTGTAATCAGTTGTGGTTTTTTCAGTTACCAGCCTGCGCTGATCGATAATTCTTTTTATTGCCAGGAGGATCTGATTAGGTTTTACAGGTTTTATAAGATAGTCAGCTATCTCCGATCCTATGGCAGCCTCCATTATCTCCTCTTCTTCGCTTTTGGTTATCATAACCACCGGAATATCAGTCCGCACCTCCTTTATTAGCCGGAGTGTCTCTATTCCACTAAGTCCGGGCATGTTTTCATCCAGAAAAATCAGATCGTAAGGATTCTGACGTACAAGGTCTATTGTATCATTTCCGTTTGAACAGGTGTCAATCTCATAACCTTTTTCCTTGAGGAAAAAGATATGAGGTTTTAGCACTTCAATCTCATCGTCGGTCCAGAGTATTCTTATTTTTCTCATTTTTACCAAACAATTTTAAAAAAAGAAGTAAAAGATCAGACCTTTACTTTTTCCCCTCTTTTTTCATGTAGTTTTCATTGAAGAAAAGAAGGTAACGTTCGGGGTTTTTATCTCTTGTAAGTGCTTTCAGATTGGTGCTATTTATTACAAAGGTCATCATCTTTGCTTCCGAAGAATTTCTTATTATCTGTTCCGCCCTGAAAGCATTAAAGTATTCCCAGGCCTGAGTATTGTCAGAAAAGCCTGAAACAGTTATGATAATGTATTTATTTTCAACAAGTAACCCTTCTGTGCGATAATTTTTGTTCGTGTAATTGTCAATATTATAGCTGATTACATCAAATGATGCCTGGTTGATATTAAATGCAGGATCCATAATAATTATTGCAAAAGAATGAAGTGCAGTTGTATCGGCAACGTACAGTTCCGCTGCAATCGCTTTATCTTCTTCAACTTTAAGCTCAGGCAGTTCCTGATTGAGATAAGCGATGATCTCTGCCGCTTTTTTACTTTCAGCAGTCCCCGGCCATTTTTTAATTAGATTATTCAGCTCTTCCTTAAAACTTCTTTCATCGCTTATCCTGGCAATGGAATAGGCACGCAACAAAAGAAACTTAGGAGCAAGATCATCACTGTCATATTTTTTCAGGGCATCGTCGCATAAGGAGATTGCCTCACTGAAGTTTTCATTGGTATAGGCATTATAGGCTTCCTGGTAGAGCTTTTCAACCAATTTCATTTCAGCAATCTTTTTATTATAAAAATCAGGATCGGATAAAATCATGGCAAATTCACTGCCGGAATATTTTTCAAGTAACCGCTGCCTGTAAGTTTCAGATTTCTGGTTGTTTTCTTCTTTGTACACTTTATACAAATTGTAAAGTGCTTCAGGAACCAGCTCATTATCCGGGTAGCGGGACAATAATGATTCAAATGATCCGGCTGCTCTTGGCAGATCAGCTATTTTTTCAGAGAAAACTTCTCCGGCGTTGAGATAGGCGATAGCGATCTTTTCGTTGGAGATAGCAAGCAATGAGTCATTTATTGGCAGATTCTTAAGGTAAAATCCCGGTTTCTTATAATCAAGGACAGCCTGTGAAGTATCGGGCCCGTTCTGACCATTCTCATTCTGGCTGACAGCTGCTTGTTGCACGCTCACTCTTGTTTTATTAGTCCTTCTCCAGTTATCTTCAAGTCTTCTGTTTCCCCACCTTCTTTGAAACTCAGTCCGTCCAAAAGTCAAAGCGGCCTGGTTATAAAAATACCATTTTCCCTCCTGGTTAATATTATCCTGGAACCGTCTTTCATTTTCATAGTATTGCCCAATATTGTATCTGTCGGAGTATTCAGATGTTTTACCCTCACTTTCATCCCTGACAACCTTCTCAATTATTTTTGCAATGAGTGCATCCCTTTCAGTATTGGTCATTGAGGCGACCTTTTGCAGACTGTCTTCGGTTTGGATAACTTTTAATTGCGTAACAAGAGCGTTAAGGTTCTGGGATTTTGTTTTAAGTTGCTGGTAATCGGGATATTTCTGATCAAGGAAGTAAACAGCACTGTCATAATATTTCCCGGCCCGCATATAGTCAGGTTTACTATAATAATGACTTGCCAATGCCAGATAGGATTTTCCTTTCTGGTTCAGGTTGCGCGAATTGGATAATGCTGATTTTTTGTAAAGTTCCAGTGCCTCTATCTCATTTCCCTCTTTCATCTTCATATTTCCAAGGGCAAAATAAATCTGGTCCTGATAATCTTTGTTCTTTGAATCTTTCAGCATTTTTTCAAGCTCTCTGCCGATTTCCTGAGGATTTCCTGAGTTGATATCGAAAACTCCTGCAATATTAATCCTTGCATTAAACTCAACATCATAAGGAGGATTCATTCTTACAACTTCAAGATACAAGGATGTTGCCCGGCTTGCATCACCTGAGCGTTCATATAACTGGGCCAGAAGGTAAGTAAGCCTGTATCTTGCCCTTTTGCCTGCCATGAATTCTATGGACTTTGAAAGAGGATCAATGGCTTCAGAATACCTTTTTTGTTTTAAAAACATATCCGCCAGGGTCGTATAATACATTGCTTTTAGTGACCTGGAGGAAGTGGAAATAATTTCAAGTTCATTAAGGATCCTGTTGGATTCAGTAAAGTTGCCAGTCTCGTTATTGATTCTTGCGAGCCATAAATAAGATTCCATCTTAATTTCAGGATCATTGGCATTGGTAATGCAATAATTAAAGACGGAAGCTGCTTCATTGAATTCGTGTTTATAAAAACGTGCTTTACCTATCAGAAGATAACTATCATCAACCCACTCATTATATTCCTTCTGATCAAGCAGTGCCTTCTCTTTTTCAGTAAAGTCTCTTTTGGTTTTTATTTCGGGTTTTGCGGTTATGGATTTTAATGAAATTAATTTCGATGCCTTCTGTATTGCTTTTTCCATGTCGCCAGAACAAAGAGAGACAGTTGATGGATCGCTGTGCTCAAATACCTTCAATAATTCAGCGTAGTCATCACTGTACCCATTGTTTATTTTAACCAGACCTGCTTTAAAGCTTTCATTACCATTAAAATAGATATTAAATCTTGAGGTCAGGCCATGGTAAAATCTGGTTGTACTCGTGTTTTTTTCAACCGAGCAATTTGTCAGGATCAGAAATAATCCCAGAAACACCAAAAGTTTATATGATGTTTTCCCTGAAACCAATATAATGACTTTTAATACTATAAACTAACTAATACTGAGTATAGTATTTCATCAGACTATAATTTAATTTTTAATGGTCTGATGAACCCCGAAGGGCTCACCGACTTCAAAGGTAGATAAATTTGGAGAGCCGTGAATTTTCAGGCTGAAATAACTCTTTTAATTTCGGGAACTTCCTGCATGATCGCCTGCTCAACACCAGCTTTTAAAGTCTGCATACTATATGGGCATCCATGACAAGCTCCGGTAAGTTTTACTTTTACAGTCAGATCATCTGTTATTTCTATCAGGTCAATATCTCCGCCATCGTTCTGGAGGTAGGGTCTGACTCTGTTGAGTGCTTTGGTCACGCGTTCTTTAATACTATTTAATTCTTCCATATTACCTTTATTTAATTATTTCCAATTTTACAGATGGTCTCAGTTCTTTGTTTCTTTTATTGATTTTTTCGATCACCTCGTCAGCCAGTGCCCTAAATGCATTTCCTGTTATTGAGTCATCAAGAGCAACCGGATGACCATTATCACTACCCTCACAGATGCTCTGGACAAGTGGGATCTGTCCCAGCAGGGGAACGTTCATCTTTACGGCAAGCGCCCTGCATCCTTCCTTTCCAAAAATATAGTATTTGTTTTCGGGAAGTTCTGCAGGAGTGAACCATGACATATTTTCGACAAGGCCAAGAACCGGAACATTTATTTTATCACTTCTGAACATAGAAATTCCCTTAACGGCATCAGCAAGTGCCACCTCCTGTGGTGTACTGACAACAATAGCTCCTGTAACCGGAACTTCCTGAACAAGAGTCAGATGAATATCACTGGTCCCGGGCGGAAGATCAACAAGAAGATAATCAAGCTTCCCCCACTCGCCCTGTGTAATAAGTTGTTTAAGGAAATTGGAAGCCATCGGACCTCTCCAGACAACAGCATCGGAAGGATCAACGAAAAAGCCTGTCGAAAGAACTTTTACTCCAAATTTTGTTAATGGAATAATATGATCAATATTGTTTTCCCTTCTTACTTCAGGTCTGTATTTTTCGGCATCAAACATTTTCGGAACAGATGGCCCGTAGACGTCTGCATCCAAAAGCCCGACGTTATATCCCTTTCGTGCCAGCGAAATTGCCAGGTTTACAGCGATTGTTGTTTTTCCTACGCCTCCTTTTCCCGAAGAAACTGCAACAATATTTTTTACTCCGGGTAAAATATCTTCGGATTTCTCCTTAAGTTTGGCAGTGATAATTTTAGGCTGAACTTTAATTTCCCGTATTATTGCATCAGGTCCAAGAACCTCTTTCAATGTCCTTACAATAGTACTTTTAACCGAAGATATAAACGGATCATTTGACTTTTCCGGGATAATTGTAAGAGAGATCCCTTCCTCACCTGATTCAATTTCCGAAATCATGCCAAGGGTGACAACATCTTTTCCTTTTTCAGGGTGAATAACTTTGGATAGTGCGGTTAATATCTCCTCTTTTGAGTACATCTTAAATTTATTCTTTTGATCCTGTGCAAACGCTGGCGCGGATTTAGCTTCGCTGAGCTCCCTTCGGTCGGTTGGCTTCGCCGAGCTCGCAGACGCTAGCGTGGATTTGTAATCCTTGATTAGTGCTCTGCCCGGTTACAATCCGTGCTTAAAATATTCTGTCTACTTTGGCACGGATTACAAATCCGCGCCAGCTTTGGGGGTAATAATTTCTTATTTTTATTTAATTTAATTATAAAGAAGCGCAATTTTACCATTTTTTTTTGGAATAACAAAAAAATCAAAGCAGTTCTGAGGAAGGATCCCAGAATTTTTCCCTTAAATTGGTAATTCTGTCATCTTTGACGATGATGCCCTCATTTTTAAGGAGCTGCTCCATAGTTGTGGAATTGCCAAAATGATATTTCCCCGTAAGGAGACCATTCCGGTTAACTACTCTATGAGCCGGAATAAATTCGGGATTGTTATGACAGACATTAAGAGCCCAGCCTACCATCCGGGCTGATCTGCCCGATCCAAGATAACGTGCAATTGCTCCGTAAGAAGTAACTCTCCCAAAAGGTATGAGCCTTGTTACTTCGTATACCCTGCTGAAAAAATCATTATTATTCAGATTTTTGGCGGCTTTCATGGATGAACTTTTCTTTTTCCAGTCTGAAGGCAAGGTAATTGGTCTTTAAACCGTCCTTCAGAAAAATATTTTCATAGTGAGTCCTTATTGAAAGAATATTATCTGAAATATGATCTGGAATACCAGAAGCTTCAACCGGAGTATCATTTCTGTTTACTAATTCATTGCCGGGTAAGCTCTCTGAATACAAGTCACTTGTGGCAATAATAATTTCGAGTTCGTTATTTTCGACTAGCTTTTCCGTATAATTATAAAGCTCGGAGTTATCGGTTTTCAGATGAACTATGCCTCTGTCTTTCAGAAAATTACGATATTTATTAAGGAACCAGGGACAAATAAGTCTTTTATTCGAGTTTCTCTTTCCGGGATAAGGATCAGGGAAGGTGATCCATATCTCATCAACTTCATCTTCGGCAAAGAATGAATTAATGAACTCTATTCTTGTACGCAGGAAAGCAATATTAAGTATTTGTTTTTCATCAGCTGTTTTAGCACCCCGCCACATTCGTGCTCCTTTTATATCAACCCCGATATAATTTTTACCAGGTAATATTGCAGACAGGCCTAAAGTATATTCTCCCTTACCGCAACCAAGTTCGAGAACAATAGGGTTCTCATTCCCGAAAATCTCTTTCTTCCAATTCCCTTTTATCCTGTGATCTTTGCCGGATACATCTTTGGTTTCAGGCTGTATTACATTGTGAAATGTACCCAGTTCGGTCCATCTTGCCAGCTTATTCTTCCCCACGTCAGAATATTTATTTACTGATCTTTTCTATTCTCAATCCGAAATCATAAACTCCCTTAAGATCTTTAATACGCATCCCGTGTTGAATTTTAATCTGATATAAACCCTTTAGCGGGAAATAGACATTTGATTTGTACGGCAGGTTTAACTCATGAATATCTCCGAATCCTTTCCCATACCAGTGCCCTTTTTCATCTGCCAGTTTATACTGGAGAGTATCCGTTATACTTTTGCCATCCGGCGATGTGGTGGTTACAAACAAATAGATATTCCGGAACGGATATGATGATCCGGTTCTGATAGTAAACAGAATGTTGTTTCTGGTAATAGTGTCATCTACGGGTATTTGAAAAGCAGGAATATTTGTCAGTTCCCATGTTTTCACGGCCATAACAGTTGAATCGGTAAATACCAAATTACTGTTACAGGAAAACAACGTCAAAAAAGAGATCACTATCAAAAAAAATGAAAATCTACTTATTCCTCTTATCATTAAATCTTTTGGTTTTTCTTTTATTGGAATGCTTATGATGCTGGTTTTTACCTTCAGGAGTATCGAAACGTGTAAGGCTGTTATTTTTGAGAAGATCCTGAGAAACCGGAGTCACATCCCATGACTCATCGGGGACGATGAGTTTGTCGGGTTTTTGTCCCTTCCTGTTCATTAACTGTATTTCTCTTACCCTTTCTACCGGAACAGCTGTCAGGTTTGCAGATGAATGAGGTTCAGTTGTGTACCAGTAGACACCTTTGTGAACCTCCATTTTCTGAAAATAAGCTGTAGTATCCATAATTTCAAGAGGAACTTCTTTTGGAGGGAACGATCTCTGTGCATCAACATAGCAGTCGAGTTCAAAATTAAGGCAACATTTCAGTTTGCTGCACTGGCCTGCGAGCTTCTGGGGATTTAAAGATAACTCCTGGTACTTTGCATGAGTTGTTGTAACTGAAATAAAGTTGGTTATATGTGTAGAACAACATAATTCCCTTCCGCATGAGCCTATCCCACCTATCCTCCCGGCTTCCTGGCGGGCACCTATCTGACGCATTTCAATCCTTACCCTGAACTCCTCAGCAAGTACCTTGATAAGTTGTCGGAAATCCACCCTTTCATCTGCAATATAATAAAAGATTGCTTTTGTCTTATCTCCCTGGTATTCAACATCTCCAATCTTCATGTTGAGTTTAAGCTCCTCTGAGATTTTTCTTGATCTCAACATAGTCGGCGTCTCAAGTTTCTTAGCCTCTTCCCATTTCTGAATATCAACTGCTTTTGCTTTACGGTAGACTTTCTTCAAATCTTCAGGTGCAGGAGATACCTTCAGTTTCTTCAATTGTTCATTAATTAAAGGTCCAACCATCGAAACCCTTCCAATATCATGTCCGGGAGAAGCTTCGACTGCAACAACGTCACCTATCTCAAGCCTGAGTCCGTTAACATTCCTGAAAAATCCTTTACGAGTGTTCTTGAAACGTACTTCAACAATATCGTTTTCTGTTGTTGTATCGGGTATATTTTTCAACCAGTTGAAAGAATCAAGCTTATTATATCCGGGTTTATATGTTATATCAGGCATACGGATCTCTTCTCCGTGCTGTCCCTGTAATTCTTCATTCTCTGTCATAAGATTCTTATGCTACTGAATTAATCCGCAAAAATAGTGAATAAATGCATTAATTTCAACATTCTCCAAATACATCACCGTAAAAGACGAGTGACTTTCAAAGCAAAATCCAGAAAGATAATTTTGGCATTTCCATTTGATTCGATGTGGGAATAAACCAGGTTGAGTTCACCGGTAATAGGATAAATATTATTATGATTTATAAAAGGATGAAATTTTGCCGAAAATTCTGCCTCTTCTCCGGTCAGGTATACGAGTCTGTTTTTCTGCTGATCGAGTGATAACATAAAGTTTTCCCTGAGAATCCGTAGTGAAAAAGAAATGAAATTCTTCTGCGATTCCCTGCCGGTAGCTGCCATCTCCTCTGACCAGCTGATTATTGAAATGATGTCGCGTTTCCAGGCAAACCTCATAAGGTTTTTAAAGCGGTCAAGATTAAGGAGTGTAGAGTCTTCGTTTTCACATAACTCAATAGCTCTGATTATATTACCGTTTGCTACACGTGAGATATCAGATACTTTTGTTTTGCTTATTGCAAAGCGGTTTACAAGGTAATTTTCTATATCCTGTGTTTTAAAAGAAGGAATTTTAACCAGCTGACATCTGGAAAGAATTGTCGGGATAACCTTGTCGGACTCTTCAGAAACCAGAAGGAAAAGAGTTTTCTCAGGAGGCTCCTCAATCATTTTCAGGAGCTTATTAGCTGTGGAAAGGTGCATCTTTTCGGGTAACCAGATTATCATTATTTTGAAATCTGATTCAAAAGTCTTGAGGCTCAGCTTTTTTATTATCTCTGAAGCTTCTGAAGCGAATATAAGCCCCTGGGCATTACCAACTTCAATGGAATCCAGCCACTTGTTTAATGCAAAATATGGAGATTGTTTTACAAATTCTCTCCATTGCTCAATATAATTATCACTTACAGGTTCTGCGGTTTTTTTATCCTTAATTACCGGGAAAACGAAATGGAGGTCGGGGTGAATCAGCTTTTCATATTTGACACAGGACTTACAGGTACCGCATGAGTCAGATAGTGTCCTGTTTTCGCAGCTGATAAACTGAGCATAGGCAAATGCCAGGGCCAGACTCCCGCAACCTTCCGGTCCGGTAAAAAGCTGGGCATGACTGACCCTTTCCTGACTGACTGAATTAAGAAGTCTGCTAATGACCTCCGTCTGTCCCGGTATCTGTGAGAACTTCATATAGTTAGCTCTTCTTCTGCCTTCTATAATGCTGCCAGTGCGGCATCATAATCAGGCTCCTCAACTGTCTCCGGAACAAGTTGGGTATAAACCACTTTCCCGTTCTCATCCACCACGACAATACTGCGGGCGTAAAGACCGGCCATGGGGCCGTCAACAATGTCTATACCATAGGATTTGCCAAATCCCGAATCGCGGAATCCTGAAAGGGTTACAACATTGGTGATACCTTCAGTTGTGCAGAAACGGCCGTGGGCATACGGAAGGTCCTTTGTGATAGCAAGAACCATTACATTGGTTTTTCCTGCAGCTAACTGATTGAATTTACGTACCGAAGTGGCACAGACTGAAGTATCGAGACTTGGAGATATATTCAGTATAAGCTTCTTACCTTTAAGTTCTGAAAGTGTCATACTTCCAAGGTCCGATTTGACCAGGGTGAAATCAGGGGCTTTGCTCCCTTTTGACGGAAGGTCACCCGATGTATTTATGGGGTTTCCTTTTAAAGTAATTTTAGCCATAACTTTTTTTTCAAAATTAATCATTCTTTTTGGAAGTGGAAACAATTGAACAGACGGTTGAGTTCGTTTGATTTTAATTAAAAGGATTTTATTAATTGCTATTCTTGATGTATATTCGTGCCTAAGTGCCATTGTGGCAATTTTTTCTTTCAAAGCAGAAATAATATATAAATTATTAACCTAAATTTCTTCATAAATGGAAATGATTCAGGACTTCAATTTTAAGGGGAAAAAAGTCATCGTGCGGGTCGATTTCAATGTACCTCTTGACAAAAAAACCTTTGTTGTTACAGATGATACCCGTATCAGGGGAGCAATACCGACAATAAATAAAATTCTCAGTGATGGTGGTTCCGTTATTCTTATGTCCCATCTGGGCCGTCCGGAAGGAAGGATGGAAAAATATTCACTTAAACCTGTGCTGCCTTTTCTGGAAAAGCATCTTGGGAAAAAAGTACAGTTTGCCGATGATTGTCTCGGGGAATCTGCAGTAAAAATGTCAGCAGCCCTGCAACCGGGAGAAGTTTTACTGCTCGAAAATGTACGTTTCTATCCTGAAGAGGAAGGCAAACCAATTTTACCTGAGACTGCAACCGATAATGAAAAGAAAGCTGCCAAAGCTGAAATGAAGATCAGACAAAAAGAGTTTGCCAGAAAGCTGGCAGGTTATGCTGAAATATATGTAAATGATGCATTCGGAACTGCTCACAGGGCACACGGGACAACTGCTGTAATTGCAGAGTTTTTCCCCAAGGAAAAGATCATGTTCGGCTATCTCATTAACAGTGAACTTGCTGCCATGGATAAGGTGCTTCATAGCTCACAACATCCTTTTACAGCAATAATGGGTGGCGCAAAGGTGTCCGATAAAATTCTGCTTATCGAAAATCTCCTTAACAGAGTTGATAACCTGATTATCGGAGGCGGCATGACATACACCTTTATTAAAGCAATGGGAGGGAAGATTGGTAAATCGCTTTGCGAAGAAGATAAACTTGATCTTGCCCTGAAGATTATTGAAAAAGCAAAAGAAAAGAAAGTAAATCTTTATCTGCCAATCGATAGTCTGAATGCAGATAAATTTGACAATGAGGCAAATACATCGGTAACTTCAGTTGATGCCATTGAGGATGGATGGATGGGGCTTGATATTGCTGAGAAAACAATTAAGAAATTTTCGGCAGTAATTGAAAAATCAAAAACCATTCTCTGGAATGGCCCGATGGGTGTTTTTGAGATGGAAAAATTCTCAAAAGGGACCACAGCAATTGCTAAAGCCATTGCAGCTGCAACTGCAAAAGGAGCATTCAGCCTTATAGGAGGAGGTGACTCTGTTGCGGCAATTAATAAAAATGGCCTGACCGATAAGGTCAGCTATGTCTCAACCGGAGGCGGAGCAATGCTTGAATATATGGAGGGGAAAAAACTCCCGGGTATCGTAGCTGTTAGAGGGGAATAAATTAAAGGCTTATAAATTACTTATATGAGGCTGCCGGTATGGCAGCCTTAATTTTTTACAGCGTAATACATTATTAAATTCATTTATCTTTGTGTTGATTATGAAGAAGCAAATTTCCATAATATTTATTGTAATGGTATCCCTGTTGGGTTGCAGGAAAAATGACAATCCGCGTCTGTCCGGAACCGATACCATCGACAATACTTTGTTTGGTAACGGACCCTATTATGCTTTAGGATTTTCTTTTTCCGAGGCAAAAAAAGTATCTACGCTTAATGACCCGGGCCCTGATATAGCCCTTATTGCAGATACTGATATAGATGGAACTATAAGAAGACTGATTCTGCAGACCGAAAATTTCAAAAACTCATTCTTCAAAGTGGGGAAATACCCCGACGCTTCATCTGCTGAAGTGGCATTTAAAAATCTGACTTCAGCCTCGGTTTCTCAATGGGAAGAATGGGGAGATTCCATCAAAGCAAATCAAGTCTGGATTTTCAGATCAGGCACGGAACACTATGCAAAATTCAGAATTGTGAATACTGTATCTGAACAACGAAGTGGCAAAGCTTATGCAGAGTGTACTTTTGAATGGGTCTATCAGCCTGACGGATCGTTAACTTTCCCTGGTAAATGAGAACAGATTTGTCTGGCAGGATCTTCAAACTAAATAATCAAAAGAAATTCTCTGAAATAACTCTTGAAATATTTAACTATCAGGCAGATAATAACCCCGTATATCAGAACTTTTTGACCAGTCTGGGAAAAAAGAAAGGTGCGGTAAAGACTATCTCAGATATCCCGTTCCTGCCTGTGGAGTTTTTCAGAAGTCAAAAAGTAATTACTGAAAACCTTCCGGCCGAAGTTGTTTTTGAAAGCAGCAGGACTTCAGGAACTTCTGCAAGTCACCATTATGTCCATGATTTAAAAATATATGAAGAGAGTTTTCTGAGAACATTCACGCTTTTTTACGGGGAACCTTCCGATTATTATATTGCCGCGTTACTGCCGTCGTATACCGAACGGGGAAATTCATCTCTTGTTTACATGATGAATGGTCTGATAAACAGAAGCGTGCATCTACAAAGCGGTTTCTTTAAAAACAATTACCAGGATCTGATCTCTAACTTACAGAAAGCAAAAACCAGGCAACAAAAAACCTTATTGGTTGGCGTAAGTTTTGCACTTCTCGATCTTGCTGAAAATTTTGCACCTGACCTTTCAGGAACCATTGTAATGGAGACAGGAGGAATGAAAGGAAGACGGAAAGAGGTAACCAGGGAGGAACTTCATGAGATTTTATCAGGGAAATTCAATGTTCCGCTTATCCATTCTGAATATGGAATGACGGAGCTTATGAGTCAGGCATATTCAAAAGGGAAAGGAATTTTTTATTGTCCTACCTGGATGAAGATAATTATCAGGGATCCACAGGATCCTCTTTCCGTTATTTCTGAACCCGGGAGGGTTGGAGGAATAAACATTATTGATCTGGCAAATCTCTACTCCTGTTCATTTATTGCCACCGGCGACCTCGGAAAACTTCATGAAGATGGCGGTTTTGAAGTACTTGGGAGATTTGAAAACAGCGATATCCGTGGATGCAATCTGATGGTGGAATAGATTTATAAGCCCAGTTAGGGTTTCATATTTTAAGAATTTAATTACAAACTTTCCCGGGGAAATGAATTTAAATAAAACGCTAAGCTAAAAAAAAATAAAAGAAATTATTTTTTTCCGATAATAAGGTTATATGAGTGATCAATCCAGGAGAGTACCTCTTTATCTGTTACTGAGCCATCAAGTATAACTGTATTCCAGTGTTTTTTATTCATATGATAGCCCGGCCTCACTGAATCGTATCTTTCCCGGAGTTCAATGGCTAATGCGGGATCACATTTCAGATTTAAACTCAGATCACCTTCAAGGTTTACCAGGGCAAATATCTTTCCGTCAGCTTTAAAAACAAGCGTGTCATCGCCAAATGGGAAACTTTCGGTGACATACTTTTTCGAAACACAGTATTCTCTTAATGATTCTATATTCATCTGCAAAGATTCATCTCAAAGTAGGATAAAAAGCATTTTCAATATGGTCGATCTCTGATGTTTTGCCTTTTGAAATGATTGTAATTACATCAAACCGGCTCTCCTTACTGATATCATACGTTTGGAGGTAGCCATCAGCTGCATAGATAATTGATCTCTGTTTCTCGCGGGTAACTGCACTGACAGGATGCATCTGGTAATCGTCGGTTCGTGTTTTAACTTCAACAAAGACAATAAAATCTTTGTTTTCGGCAACAATATCCAACTCTCTTTTTCCTGATTTCCAGTTTCGGTGGCGGATCCTGTAACCTGCTTTTTTCAGATACTCTGCAGCAAGATCTTCTCCTTTTTGCCCAAGATTATGTGATTCGGCCATATGTGGTTGATTTACAGCAAAAAAGCGATTAAATTTCTATCAGCTTATTTCTTATTGCAAAAAGAATAAGGCTTGCAGTATTTTTTGAATTGGTTTTTCCAAGAAGGTTAGCCCTGTGTTTATCAACGGTTCTTTTGCTGATGAAAAGAGACCCGGCAATTTCCTGATTGGAAAGCCCTTCACATATTTTCAGTAGAATTTCTTTCTCCCTTTTCGACAGATTTGCAGATTTACTTTCGTTTTCCCTGTGTTTTATTTTTTGTATTACATGATATAAAAGTTCCTGAGAGAAATAGCTGCCTCCTTTTCTGATAGTAAGGATGGCCTCCTTAACTTCTGAGATATCTGAATCTTTAAGAATGAATCCTTTAGCTCCGGCATCAACCATTTTATAATAATACTCCTCTTCACCATACATTGAGAGAGCAATAATATTGATACCCGGACAGAGTTTAAGGCCTTTCCTTGTTGCCTCAATTCCATCCATCTCAGGCATATTTATATCCATAAGTGCAATATCAGCCTGTGTGTTCCTGAGGATTTTGAGAAACTCCTCTCCGTTTGAAGCTTCTCCAACAATCTCAAAATCGGGGAATGCGTTGAGGAGTATTTTTAATCCGTTGCGAAAGAGCTGGTGATCGTCTGCAATTATTATCCTTATCTTTTCCATGAGCAAAATTCTGATTTTTAAGAGTCATTCAATTACTTTGATAAGAGCACTGGTTCCCTTTCCCGGGGTGCTTTCGAGAATGAAAACACCATCAACTGATCTGACACGGGTCTCAATATTTGAAAGCCCCATTCCTTTTGTATCTTCTTCGGTGAGTGAAGAGGTGTCGAAACCACGACCGTTATCATAAAACTGCAAGGTAATAAATTTTTCGTGTTTGTTTAATTCTATCTCAATCCTGGAGGCTCCGGAGTGTTTAACGGAGTTGTTAATAAGCTCACATACAGCTCTATAGATAACTACTTCTTTGTCATTTTCAAGCCTTTGATTTTCCATGTTCGATTTGAAGTCAATTTCAATGGCCCTGGTCTGATTAATTTTTGTTGTAAAGGTACTTATCGCGCTTGTAAGCCCGAAATTGGACAAAATATGGGGGCTGAGATTATTTGAGATATCTTTGATGGTACTGATGGCTTCATTAACAAGATGATTGGTGTTATTAAGTATAACAGTTCCTGCAGGATCCTTAATTCTTTCATTAAGTGCTGAAAGAGACATTTTAACAGTTGACATCAACGGGCCAAGTCCATCATGCAGGTCTTTCGCAAATCTTTTCCTTTCGTTTTCCTCGGTATTAATAATTGCACTAATTACTCTTTTTTCAGACCGAAGACGATCAATTTCAGCCCGTTTAAGGGAATAGAACAACTCACGGATCAGAACAACCCCTACTATTATCATAAATGATATAAGAACTCCTATCCATTCATCGATCATTTGCCATGTATACGAAGGGGTACCGCGGAAATATTCAAAAAGCTGAATAATCTTACGAACTGCCATGAAAACGAATGATAATGAAAGAAGTATCCATGAAAGCCGGTATTTTGTAAGCTTCATGAACCGGAGGGCAATGGAGGCAGCAATGATTTGCAGAACAATGGAGATAATCAGGGCAACTAGTCTTACCATAAACGCACGGGTATTATTATACAAAAGTATAAGTTAATTCGATTAACTGGATTCAAATTTTAAACTGATATGGTTTTCAAACAGGCTTTTGTTAACTTTGACCATTCGAAAAAGCAATATATGGGAGCAATTTATAATCTTGGGATACTGATATATACAGTTCTGGCTAAGCTATTATCCCCATTTAATACTAAGACACGGTTATGGATCAGTGGCAGGAAGAACTGGGAAGCTTTGTTGAAACAAAAAATCAATCCTGAAAATAAATATATATGGATTCACTGTGCCTCACTGGGTGAGTTTGAGCAGGGAAGACCGGTAATTGATATGATTAAAAAGGAAATGCCGGAAAATAAAATAATTCTGACATTCTTTTCTCCTTCCGGATATGAGATCCGAAAAAATTATTCCAATGCCGATTATGTATGTTATCTTCCTTCTGATACTCCCTGGAATGCAAGGAAATTTATTTCAATTGTCAACCCGGTCTTTGCCATTTTCGTAAAATATGAATTCTGGGACAATTATATATCAGTACTTTACAGAAACAGGATCCCGTTATTTCTTGTTTCAGGTATGTTCAGGCCAGAGCAGCATTTTTTTAAATGGTACGGATCGTTTTTCAGAAAAATACTTTTCAGGTTCAGCCATATTTTTGTCCAGGATAAACAATCAATGGATCTGCTTAAGGGGATTGGTGTTGAAAATGTTTCGATTACCGGTGATACCCGTTTCGACAGGGTAATTCAGATTGCAGATGCAGCACAGGATATTCCTCAGCTTGATCATTTCCGCGGGAAGGAGAAACTGTTCCTGGCTGGTAGCAGCTGGTGGCAGGATGAAGAGATAATTGCAAAATATATTAACAGGAATCCCGGAAAGATGAAGTGGGTTTTTGCGCCACACGAAATTGATAAGGCAAATATTGAGAGGCTCGAAAAACTTTTCAGTGTCAGCGTTGTCAGGTTTTCTGAATTCTCCGAAGGCTCTGCTGAGGCAAGAGTACTGATCATGGATAATATTGGCATGCTTTCTTCGGCATACAGATATGCTTATATTGCGGCTATCGGAGGTGGATTTGGTAAAGGGATCCATAACATACTTGAACCTGCCTGTTGGGGAATCCCGGTAGTATATGGCCCTAACTATAAAAAGTTCAGGGAGGCAATTGATTTAATTAACCAAAATGGTGCCAAAAGTTTTAAATCATTCGAAGAATTTACATTTATTCTTGAAAACTGGTTGTCGGATGAGGGGATTTACTTAAAATCATCAATTTCTGCAGCAAGATATGTCAGGCATAATACGGGTGCGACAGTTAAAATAATGACAAAAATTACTCAAAAAGATATTAACAACCCCCCTCTTATAAATTGTTAACAACTAGCATGCGCTCGTTTAAAAGGCTTCATTTAAAGAGATGTAAATTGTGATTCCGGATTTAAGAAGAGCAAAGTGGCGGAATAGGTTGACAATCAATTTAATACAATTACTTTTACGATATTTTACTAATCCTTAATCCTTAATCCTTAAAATCATGCATATGAAAAGAGTTTTACTAAAACTAATTATGTCAAGTCTTATGGTTTTGGTGTTTTTAACAAATGCCTTTAGCCAGGTAACAACATCAAGTCTGAAAGGGCGGGTTGTTGATGAAAAAAATGATGCTCTTCCCGGTGCTTCAGTTGTTGCAATACATATCCCATCAGGGACACAGTATGGTATTCTTGCAAACGATGAGGGGCGCTTCTCGATCAACAATATGAGAGTAGGGGGTCCTTATCAGGTAACAATAACTTTCGTGGGTTATAATCCTAAGGTCTATAACGATATTATTTTAAGTCTTGGTAACGTAAGTGATATCACTGTGACACTTGCTCCATCTGTAACCAGTCTTAATGAAGTAGTAGTGTCAGCCGGTAAAACCAGTATAATAAATTCAGAACGGACTGGTGCTGCAATAAACGTTTCAAATGAGATGGTTTCGTCTGTTCCTACCATTTCAAGAGGTCTGAAAGATTTTACCAAGATGAGTCCCCTGGCTAATACGGCTGGAAGCGGTACCTCTTTTGCTGGTGCCAATAACAGGTATAATCAGTTCGCAATTGACGGCCTGGTAACCAATGATGTTTTTGGACTGACCTCTTCCGGTACAAACGGAGGACAAGCAGGAATTGAGCCAATAAGCCTGGATGCTATTGAAGAGTTCCAGATCAACATTGCTCCTTACGATATCCGTCAGAGCGGTTTTACCGGTGGTGGTATCAATGCAATTACAAAAAGCGGGACAAATAAATTTACCGGCTCAGCCTATTATTATGGGAACAACGCAAAATTTGTCGGGAAAAATGAACCAAAAACCAATACAAAATCTCCGATAGCAAACTATACAGATTATCAGGGCGGGTTCACTCTGGGTGGCCCGATTGTTAAAAACAAGTTATTTTTCTTTATTAACGGGGAAATCGCAAGACAATCCTATCCGCTGGCAAATTTGCCCGGATCACCTACTTCAAATATTACTCTTGATGAAGTTAACCGGATAATTGCTGTTTTAGACAGAGTCGCTCCCGCTTACGATCCCGGAAGTTATCTGGATATCAACAGTGAAACAAATAGCAATAAGATCCTTGCAAAGATTAACTGGAACATAAGTAACAGGCATAAATTAATCCTCAGGCATAGCTATACCTATGGTGAGAACATCAATATCAGCCGTTCTCCCAGCTCTTTACGTTTTTACAATAACGGATACTTTTTCCCGAGTACAACCAATTCAACAGGTCTCGAACTTAATAGTATCATAAGTAACGACAAATCCAATCGTCTTATGCTTGGCCTCACAAAGGTGCATGATGACCGTAATCCTATCGGACCTGATTTCCCCACAATTTATATTAACCTTGGTGGTGGTAAATCAGCGACCATCGGAAGTGAATACTCATCAGTAGCCAATTTGCTTAATCAGGATATTTATTCGCTTACTGATGACTTCAGTATTTTCAGCGGGAAACATTCAATTACGATCGGAACCCATAATGAATTATATAAATTTTATAATCTTTTTGTCCAGAATATTTACGGGAGTTATGCTTATAAAACTCTTGAAAATTTTGAAACAGTAGGACTTCCCGGCGAGGTTGCCCCGACATACTACGCAATTGGATATTCATTTGATGGAACTGACAATCCTTCACAAAGTAAAGGAGCAGCTGCATTTACTTCTATGCTGCTTGGTTTTTATGCACAGGACGAATATCAGATGACAGACAGAATTCAGGTAACAGGTGGCCTTCGTATAGATATTCCGGTATTTCCTGTAAACCCCCAGGCAAATGCAGATTTTAACACTGCCTATGCTGCTGAAAATGTAGCTACCGGTGTTCTTCCACAGACAAAAATTATGTGGTCACCACGTTTAGGTTTTAACTGGGATGTTTTTGGTAATAAAACTACTCAGATCAGAGGCGGATCAGGTTTGTTTACAGGTCGGGTACCTTTCGTCTGGATATCCAACCAGTTTACTAACAACGGACAGGTTAACGGCGCTTATAGTGTCGGAAGTTCATCTTCCAGTGCCAACCCGATAACCAATCCGGCCGGATTATTGTTTATTGCAGATCCTTATGCTCAGAAACTTGCAACTGACCTCGGGAAGGTCGCTGGAAGAGGGGCAATCAACATTGTTGACAAAAATCTGGAATTTCCACAGGTATTCAGAACCAATCTGGCAATTGACAAGAGACTCCCATGGGGCATTATTGCAACAATAGAAGGAATCTTCAGTAAAACTTATAATAATGTCAACTTCATTAACATGAACAGGAAAGTTGATCCGGCCTTTACATTTGATGGTGTTGATAAAAGACCAAGATATGTTTCAGGCAGGATAAATGCTAATTTTGAAGAGATCGTAAAGTTTGAAAACACCAATGATGGGTATTCGTATAACTTTGTTTTCATGTTACAGAAACAGTTTGAAAAGGGTTTCAATGCTCAGGCTTCATACACCTTTGGAAAATCGATGGATCTGAACTCGGGTACTTCAAGTGTAGCATATTCAAACTGGCGCTATGTGAACAATGTTTATGGTCTGAATGATCTTCGTCTCACAAGATCAAACTTCGATCTTGGATCAAGGATTACCGGCCTTATTTCCTACAAAAAAGAGTATCTGAATGGTGTTTTATCAACCCAGGTATCACTCTTCTATAACGGACAGTCAGGGCAGCCCCTTTCATACATCTATAACGGCGATATGAATAACGATGGTACTACCAACGACATGATCTATATCCCTGCAACTCAGTCAGAGATTAATCTGATTACCATTCCGGCTGCCGGTACAGCACCTGCTGTAACTCCTGCTGAACAATGGATTGCACTTGCTGCCTTTATTGCAAAAGATAAATACCTGGGCCCACACAGGGGACAGTATGCCGAACGTAATGCCGCCCGTCTGCCATTCCAGCATCAGTTTGATTTCCGCATTCTTCAGGAGTTTAAAGTAAAAGTCGGAAGTACAACAAATAAACTCCAGGTAACTTTTGATATCCTTAATGTAGGCAATATGCTGAAGAAAGAATGGGGACGTTCAATCTATGCTGCCAACCAGCAGTTTGCCCTTCTTAATTACAAAGGGCAGGTAAGTACTACCTCGCCAACTTTCACATATGATGCATCAGGTCAGACAAACGGCAACTCCTATTTGTTTTCTGATTTCAGTTCACGCTGGAGAGGTCAGATTGGTCTGAGATATATTTTCAATTAACGGTATTTAAATTTTTGTATCAGGAGGCTGTTAAATTTTTAACAGCCTTTTTTTTAATTTTTCCTTTTCTTATTACAATTCTTTAACTGGTTTTTAATCATCAGATTATTAAAGACTTTACATTTAAGCAATTGATTTAGGCCCCATACCTGCCTCGTAAAATGCTGATATACAGGCTATAGCAACTTGGTTAATAACTATTAAGTCAAATGTTAATAAACTTAAAAATTTTGTCTTGCATTGAGATATATGCTTACCTAATTTAGCAATTACCCGCTTTAAAAATCAGTGGCCGTTTAATCTCATCAGAATCAGAGAATAACAGAATTATATTTATTATATGGGAGAGCTATTTGTTCAGGAGTCAGCTATTGCATCGGAAAAAGCAACAAATGAAAAACTTTCATCTGAAATCATGAAAAAAGAAGTCGGGAAGAATGTGAATAAATCACCGGAAAGGAAAAACGAGAAGGATGTCTATTCTCATGATGAAGCTGTTATAGCCAGCATTCAGTATTTCAATGGAGATGAACTGGCTGCAAGGGTCTGGGCAAACAAATATGCACTTAAGGACTCATTCGGTAACCTTTATGAAAAAACTCCTGATGATATGCATCGCAGGCTTGCCCGGGAGATTCACAGGATTGAGAGGAAATACAAGAACCCACTGCCGGAAGAGCTGATTTACAGCGTTCTCAAAGATTTCAGATATATAGTACCACAGGGTGGCCCGATGACAGGTATTGGTAACGAATACCAGATAGCCTCTTTATCAAACTGCTTCGTTATCGGAAATGATGGAACATCAGACTCTTATGGTGGCATAATGAAAATTGACCAGGAGCAGGTTCAGCTCATGAAGCGCCGTGGCGGTGTTGGACACGACCTGTCTCATATCCGGCCAAAAGGAACCCCGGTACTTAACAGCGCTCTCACTTCAACAGGCGTAGTCCCTTTTATGGAGAGATACTCCAACTCCACCCGCGAAGTAGCCCAGGATGGTAGACGTGGGGCATTAATGCTCTCAATATCAATTAAGCATCCTGATTCCGGTAAATTTATTGATGCCAAACTTGAAAGCGGCAAAGTAACCGGGGCAAATGTGTCGGTTAAGCTGACGGATGAATTTATGAAAGCTGTTGAGTCAAAAACAACCTTCCGGCAACAATATCCTATTATTTCAGATAATCCGAAATTTGTAAAAGAGATAGATGCAGTCCAGCTCTGGACAAAGATAATCCATAACGCCTGGAAATCAGCAGAACCGGGAGTTCTGTTCTGGGATACAATAATCAGGGAGAGCGTTGCCGATTGTTATGCTGATCTTGGTTATGCAACTGTATCAACCAATCCATGTGGTGAAATTCCCTTATGCCCTTATGACAGTTGCAGGTTGCTGGCAATCAATCTTTTCAGTTATATCAATGATCCGTTTACGAAAAATGCCAGATTCAACTTTGAATTATATAAAGAACATGTTGGACTTGCACAGCGAATGATGGATGACATCATTGATCTCGAACTTGAAAAGATTGATGCAATTCTTGCAAAAATAGATACCGATCCTGAATCAGACGAATTGAAACATGTAGAAAGGAACCTCTGGAAAAACATCAGGACAAAATCAGAGGAGGGAAGAAGAACCGGGATTGGTATAACTGCTGAAGGTGACATGCTT